>CBFDAW010000151.1:0-6879 GCA_965602865.1 uncultured Thermoplasmata archaeon | reverse complement strand
CAGCATTAAAATATACTGGGCACATTATTAAAAATCAGATTTTATAAACTCAGGTCTAATATTAAAATAACCAAAATTATATCAACCATAATGCAATTTAACCTTAATTTAAATTATTATGAAGCTCTTAGATTTGATAATAGGATTGATATTTATGAAACTACTGTTCATTCATTCAGATTATATCGAGTATGAATGTACTAAAGAAGCACTTCGAGATGGTTTTGAGGAAATTACCGATGATCGTAAGTCTGGTAGGTTAGACGAAGCATTAACGGTATTTACTTCTGTGGAAAAATATGATGAAAACGCTCAGGGGGAGGTGATTGCTGAAGCGGTGAAACAAATTCAAGAAGTGGCAAAACAAGTGAATACGAACCGGGTTATGATCTACCCATATGCACATTTAAGCTCTGAGCTGGCATCGCCAAAACGCGCAAAGGAAATCTCAATTGCATTAGGTGACGCACTTAAAAACACGAAATTAGAAGTAAAACGCTCCCCTTTTGGGTGGTATAAAGCATTTAAAATTTCGTGTAAAGGTCATCCACTATCGGAACTAGCCAGAGAAATCCGGATTAGTACGGCGGAGGAGGTGCCGGATGAGGCGAAAGAAGAAATTGTCTCAAAGGCGGTATTGGCCGAGGACGAATTGGCGTCCAAATGGTTTATTCTGGACCTGGAGGGTGTTCTGCATAAAATCGAAACAGCAGGCAATCGGGTCGAGGGCTATGATTTCGGGGCGAATGATAATTTGAGGAAATTTTGTGAATATGAAATGGCAAAAAGTAGAACTTCGGGTAAACACCCGCCGCATATTGATTTGATGCGGCGATTGGAGCTCGTGGATTACGAGCCAGCATCGGACCCGGGGAACTTTAGATACTATCCAAAAGGTAAACTCATCAAGTCGTTATTGGAAACTTATGTTACTACAAAAGTTAAAGAGTATGGTGGGATGGAAATCGAATCACCGATCATGTACGATTTCGAGCACCCGTCTCTGAAAGAGTATGTTAACCGTTTTCCAGCTAGACAATATACGATCCAAACACCAGATAAAAAGGTATTTCTACGATTTGCCGCGTGTTTTGGTCAGTTTCTAATGGCTCATGATGCCAATATTTCATATAAACAGCTACCTTTAAAATTGTATGAATTAACTCATTATTCATTTCGGGTAGAGCAGCGAGGTGAATTGGCGGGATTAAGAAGACTGCGTACTTTTACTATGCCAGATTGTCATGCATTTTGTGCCGACTTGGAAATGGCAAAAACCGAGCTGGGAAAGAGATTTGAATTGAGTAATAGAATACTTAAGGGGATTGGATTTGATATCCCCGGAGATATTCAATTAGCTATAAGAGTCACCAAAGATTTTTACGACCAGAATAAAGAATTTATAAACTTGTTTGTTACTATTTGGGGACAACCGGTACTGCTCGAGATGTGGTCTGAAAGATTTTTTTACTTTGTCTTTAAATACGATGGTAATTTCGTTGACGCCCTCGATAAAGCATCAGCACTTAACACTGATCAAATCGATGTAGAAAACGGCGAGCGGTATGGGATCGAATACGTAGATGCCGAGGGTGAAAAAAATCACCCGTTGATACTTCACCAATCACCCTCCGGTGCTATTGAACGTGTAATTTATGCATTACTTGAAAAGGAATATTTAAGATCACAAAGAGGCGAAAAACCAGTATTACCATTTTGGCTAGCGCCAACACAAATTCGATTGATACCCGTAACTGAAGAATTTATTACAGATTGCACTGCAATTGCCGATGCATTACCCGGAAGAATAGATGTTGATGATCGTGATGAGAAAGTAGGTAAGAAAATTCGCAATGCTGAGCGTGAATGGATTAATTTGATAATTGTTTTTGGCGATAAAGAAAAAGCCAGTGGTAAATTACCAATCCGGCGGCGATCTGGAGAGATCAAAGAGATGGGATTAGAAGAACTTAAGCGTGAGATCGAAGCCGGACTCGAGGGATTTCCAATTCTACCGTTACCTTTGCCTAAATTGTTAAGCAAAAGAATATTGTTCAGAGGCTAAAAAATATAAAAATGCTATGCAAAGAGAACGATCATTGGCGCATTTTTTTATGGTTCTTCTCCCAATTTGGGTAGTATAATGGAAGATTATGAATGAAGGTCTCTTCACTTAAGGTTAGTGGGTAGGACCACTACGTAGTGTTAATGAAATTAATCGCTGGTGCGAGGGTTCCTTTGGATCTTCCCACACTCCCACCAACGATTATTATCATATTAATCTCGCAGTGGTCCCACTCTCAACTCATACGATTGCACCAATAATTGAAAATGAGGCAAAAATATAAATATCATCAAATATTAGTGATTTTAAAAAAATTTAGGGGTATTATTTGAAACGAGCAATGACTACATTAATTATATTACTATTAATCCTGGTATTATTGATTCCAGCTATGTTTATTGGAGTATTCGTATCATTCACGGATAATTCGGATAATTCTGCCAATGCCGACCAATCAATGAATAGCTTGGATGATACAATGAACCCAAAGTACGATAGAACTAATATCAACGATTCCGAATCTGAAGTTATTCATAACTTGGCTATTTATTTTAAATTATATCTCGCTAGATTTGGAAATATTTCCGTAAGAGCAGGTGGCACGGACCCTGCCGATGCAGATTCAGATGATGATGGCATAATGGATGGGTATGAGATAAATGGGTACAGTGATTATGACAATGACGGGCTAATGAATGCTCTGGATCCGGATTCGGATAATGATGGTATTACGGATGGTACTGAGATTGGTATAACCGAACCTTCATCAGGCACGGACATCTATGCCACATTCCCCGGTACGAAACGCAGGACTTTTACTGCCGATCGATATGAATATACGACTACAGATATGCTAAAGAGTGATAGTGATGGCGATGGTTTATATGATGGCTGGAACGACCTTAACGGTAATGGTATTTTGGATGACAACGAGCCATTGGGTGAGGATTTGAACTATAATGGAAAAATCGATTATAATGAGACGGATCCGTTAGATACGGATTCTGATGATGATGGTGTCGCGGATGGTTTTGAATTCCATGGGATCATGGTTGAGGGATTCTTAGATAGTGATGGTGATGGGTTAATAAATGCATTGGAATTTGATTCCGATAATGATGGCGTGTATGACGCCGTTGAGCTCGGTTTTACGCAGGATAAGGTAACAGAGGATACGGATTTAAACCAATATCGCTTCAAGTGGGACCGTGATCCGTCTACCAAAACGGACATGACAAAGTGGGATACTGATAATGATACTTGGTCCGACGGTGAAGAAGATAAGAACGGGAACGGAAAATACGAACCCGAATACGGCGAACTGGACCCGGATTTCAATGATTATGATGACGATGGGTTAGATGATGATACAAGGGATAAGGATGATGATGAGGACGGCATGGCGGATAAGTTTGAGAAATTGTTTCCAAATGCTACGAACCCAAGAAATCCGTCCGATACTAAAATCGATTGTGATAATGACGGGTTCAGTAATTATAGAGAATATTTAGGTAAAGATAACAAGTCAGGAAATGAAGATTGGTCGGATCCTACGGATCCACGTAGTATCCCGATTAAGGATTCGGATAATGATGGTTTTGTGGATACGAAAGATAAATTTCCGAATAACGCTACAGAGTGGCAGGATGTGGATAATGACGGTATCGGGGATAATGCTGACCCGGATGATGACAATGACACTATGCCTGACTCTTGGGAATTGAAGTACCGTTTAAACTCCACGGACCCACTAGATGCGGCAACCGATTTGGATTTGGACGGATTTACGAACTTAGAGGAATATCTGGGTTCTGATGGTAAGCCTACCGGCGATGACTCTACGAACCCGCTGAATCCTAATTCATACCCCATTAAACCAAAGGAAAAGAAAGAAAATGATATATTCAATGACTCATCAATGCTCCTGATATCTTTAATGATAATTATTATAATAGTGATAATCGTTGTTCTTTCAATAATAATATATTCCATAGTAATTAAGAAACGGAAAAAAAAGGAGCGTATAATGAGAGGGACATACGAATCGGATGTAAGAATGAGACAACCCGCAAGACAATATCCGCAATCTCACCAAACACCATACCCATCACCACTTCGGGCACCGGCACAACCACCGGTACAATCAACGCAATATAGGTATTACCCCCAGAATCAAAATTATCGGCAGCCGCAACAGCAAATTCCGCAGTATGGTGATTATCACCCGCCACGAGATTATAGACGCTCCCAGATGCCAAGAACGCCTCGATATAGCCCACCACAACCGCAGCGCCAGAGCGTATCTTGTCCCTTTTGTCGAAATATGATCTATGCTTATAGTAACCCATGTCCATATTGTAGGAATTATTTGAATTGGTGAATTAAATATCTAGTATTCAATTACCGTTTACGATCTAGGAGCCAATCACATGCCGCAGCTTATTGCCGCCATCGATGTTGGAACAACTGGGACGCGGACGATTATATTTGATATTTATGGAACAATCCTTAATAGCGCCTATGAGGAGTACCCGAGCATCACTCCAAAACCGGCTTGGGTGGAGCAGGATGCGAAACGGTGGTGGCGGGCGGCTTGTGCAACATCCAAGAAGGTCTTGCGGACCAATTCGGTGAACACGCAGGACATCCTGGCGGTTGTAGTGACTAACCAGCGCGAAACTATTGTGCCCTTGGACAAAGCCGGTGAGCCGTTATATAATGCGATCGTCTGGCAGGACAGGCGGACTACTCGGCAATGTGAAGCTATCAACAAAACTATTGGCGCCAAGGAGATCTACCGAACCACGGGGCTCACCATTGACCCGTATTTTTCCGCACCCAAGATACTTTGGCTGAAGGACCATAAAACCCGTATTTTTAAAAAGACCCATAAATTTGCTATTGTGAATGATTATATAGTTCATAAACTGACGGGGGCGTTTCTCACTGACCATTCCAATGCCTCCCGGACTATGCTGTTCGATATTAAGAAATTCAACTGGAGTGAACCGATTTGTGAGCAACTGGGCATCGACATAGAAAAATTACCGCAGCCATTTGAATCCGGCACAAACATCGGCGAGCTTTCGACCAAAGCGGCTTATGACACCGGTTTGAAAGCGCATACTCCTGTGGTGGTTGGTGGTGGTGACCAGCAGTGTGCAGCTCTTGGTCTAGGCGTGACCCAGGAAGGATTGGTTTGTGCGACCACGGGGACGGGTACATTTATTCTTGCGCCGCTGGCAGAGCCAAAGCTTGACCCGAAGATGCGAATGTTATGCAGCGCATCTGTATTACCTAAACAATGGGTGCTTGAAGGTAGTATTTTCACTACAGGTGCTGTTTATCGCTGGTTCAGGGATAATTTTGCCGGGGAAATGAAATTTGAAGCTGAAAAACTTGGCATCGATGTATATGAGCTAATGAACCAAGAAGTAGAAAATGCAGAAGCTGGTGCGCAAGGATTACTATTAATCCCGCATTTTGCAGGTGCCGGTGCACCGTATTGGGACCCAAATGCAAGGGGGATGCTCTCTGGTCTGGCACTTGGGCACACAAAACGTGACATCCTACGTGCCATAATCGAGGGGATTTGCTACGAGATCAAGAATTCATTAGAGGTATTTTCGGAGCTGGGAATAAATATTCGTGAGCTGCGTATTGCCGGTGGGGCGACACGAGCTAAAATTTGGAACCAGCTTCAGGCGGACATCTACGGGCTACCCGTGGTTAAAACCGCTTATGAAGAAACCACTGCATTAGGTGCGGCAATACTTGGTACGGTTGGTTTGGGAATATATGCGAGTCCGTTGGACGCCGTTAATAATATGGTCAAACTCAAAACTAAGTTCAGACCACGATCTAAATTAAAGAAATTCTATATTAATCAGTACCTAAAGCATAAGAAATTGTATGAGAAATTACGCTGTTGATATTAATAAGGCAGGGGTTCCTCGATATAATCACCCAGAATCTTCTTAATAGCGACTACTGTGCTTTTCCTCGTCAGTCATCTTATATTCTTTTTTATTTAGACTTAGATAATCCTAAAATTATGTCGCCGCGAGTGATTATCCCTATTAATTTATTGTCCTTTACAACGGGTAAACGATTGACATTGTTTTGGATCATAATGCTGGCAACTTCAGCAATGGTTGTATTTACCTTCACGGTAATTACATTTTTATTCATAATCTTTTCAATAGGAGAGTTTTGCATCTCTTTCATTGCCTCTTTTAATTCTCGATAATCAACCGATTCTTCAAAGGTCATACCCAACGCATGTGATGAGGGAAAGACCATTGATAATGTTCTTGATTCGGTTTTTAACGCTTTTAAGATATCTTTTTCACTAATCATTCCTATGACCTTATTACTTGTATCAACCACAGGAAGTCCGCTTATTTCATACTCCGCTAATCTATGTACGATATCTTTTATTAAATCTCCAGGTTTCGCAGTGATTACTTTTTTAGTCATTATTTTTTCGATCGATCTAGTTGGCATTGACACACCTAGAGCAAGGAATAACTTTGGATTATATTAATTTTATTTGACTTAGGATTTCTGCACGGTTTAAATTATTTGTAATAATTTCACCCACTAATAATTGAAGGTTATATTTCTAATTTAAAGCTCATCCTATATAAAGTATTATCGCCCCATAATTCAAGAGTTTCTAACCAGCTTTCAATAAATTTCTAATCTAAATTTTCAAAGCGTTTATATACTACATGAGCAAATTAGATTTCCACTTCGGAGATATATGGGGTCATTTTGGCGTTTTATTTTTTCTAAGTGAAACGTTGAATATG
>CBFDAW010000150.1:0-6888 GCA_965602865.1 uncultured Thermoplasmata archaeon | reverse complement strand
TCGGCGTGCATCCTGAGGTGTGATGCACCTCGAGATGATAAGTATTACAGCAACTAGTAAAATAATAGATACAAGCTGGTTCATTGGAATGTTTTCATCCGAACCGTTTTCAGACTCTGTCACATTCTCAAAGTATGTTACATTTAACATTATCTCCACACTATGTTCTAAATCTGATTGTGGGTTCGCACCAAAAATTGGGATTAAGAAATTAAATGATTTGTTGAATTCCTCAGAAATCGAAATATTAATTACGGCAGTTTCTCCCGGTTTGATCGCTTTGGGGGTAATGCTATAGTCCAGGTTATTCCTCACATCTTTTGAATTTAAGTATGTTTCACTCAAGTATAAGTCCACTGTATCGTTAAACTGGTGCAACGGTTTTAATTCTATATTAAATTCTGTATAATATTTACCACGGCTTAGGTTCAAGATAGTAGAAGATGGAATGAGCTTGAGCACGAAGTCTGGGAGCGGATCTACGATCAGGGTGAAATTAATGAATTTTTTCCAGTTATCCTCTATCCCCGTACCGATAATTGTCAAGTTATAGCTGCCGGCGGGTGTTGCCCGGGAGGTATCGATCGTTAAAACAGAACTCTCAATGCCCTGCTCGGCGCCCAGTGCCGGGATCAATACAGTCTTGGAAAAGTTATAGGTACATTCCGGAGGTAGACCCGTTAGTGCTAACTCTATATTTGAATTATAACCGCTTGTGGTGTCCATGTTTATTTGTAATGTTACAAACCCGCCCGCGGTGATAATCTTGGTAACTGAGGGTGTGCTTAGTTCAAAGTCCGGTGGCGCGAAGGTTAAAAGCCGTATCTTACCAGTAAATCCAATAATTATCAGCTCGTCACCGACAGCTGGTGAATAAAAATCTGTAATTACCACACCATTTAACTCGGTTTGTAATGGGTCGGGGTCGGAATATATCAGTTCATTGAACCAGCCAGTACTTGTCTTATATAACATTACCGCAGTATTAGAGTAACCAGTGATACAAAATTCCTTACCATCGTGTAAATAATCAAAGTCACCGTAAGCAATACCCTCAAGAGCACCCGGGGCAATCCAAATAGTCTTGGTATACCAGTTATCACCCTTACCCCAAATCAAAGTAGTATTCCCCGAAAGCCCGACTACTACGATCTCATTACCCTGATGAGTTGTATTGAAATCATCAATTACCGCACTAAATGGAGTATTTGAATCTTTGAACACCTCGACCACGGACCAATTATCATAATTAACATCAAAAGTCAATTTATAAACTGTCCCATTCACACACAGAACCAATAGCTCAAAACCAGGGTGTGCTGTATCAAAATCTCCTATCACCACATTGCGCGGCAAATCTTCCACCGGTACTATAGTTTCTTTCCAGGTATTGCCATCATTTGCCAAAATATAAACATTATATGTAGCGGCATCCACAACCGCAATCTCATTACCATCAAATCTTTCGTCGATGTCACCGATTTCTATTCCGAAGATATGGTTCAATTTCGAAGTATTTCCATTTTGAAATGACGTCTTCCAGATTGTGTTGGTAGTTACACCGGCAAAACCGTGATATTTCAATAATGTTAACTCCCCGGAGTACCCGCCGACTAGTATTTCTGGTCCAATACGGGATTCATCCAATTCACCTACCGCAATATCCACTAAGCTACCATTTGCATCCCACCAGAGGAGCTTTGAATCAAAACTGTCATTGTTCAGGTTATAATCTATTAAATTCGTATGCCCCTCATTTGTAGCCCCAACTGCTACGATTTCATGATATGCGTCATTATCGAAATTACCGGATTCGATTGCACCGGCTAGCGACCCGCCCAAAACACTGCCTAGGTCATAAGCGGTATATGTGCTTTGCCGCCCCCGGGTACCTTGAAGGACCGGTAGCCGTATTTGGCTATTACCAGGGGCATCCGGGTCTAAATATTCGCCATGGGGACTAGTATCTTGTTTAATATCTATAACAAGTTCAGAATCGAGATCTTGGTAATTGATAAAAGTTGATATATTATAATTTAAACCTGCCATTATAATTATTATTATGACTAGGATAACTACGCCCGGATTTTTTCCGATAAAATTTTCCCTAAGATATTTTCCAGAGTTCTTCATAATTTACTGCCTTTCGAAATTATACTATAATTCTTTTATATTCAATCTTTTAATAGTATATAAAGTGTATCGAGAGTTGAGTATTATATCATTAATATATTCATTAATATATTCATTAATATATTCATTAATATATTCATTAATATATTCATTTCTTTTTTGATCCTTTTGGTTTTGAGGGTTTCGAAATTTCATTTTTCACTCGTTCATCTTCATGTTTCGATTCCTGCTCTTTTTGGCTTTTACCTTTCATAACCAGACCTAATAATAACAAAATGATGATGACCACTGCCACGATTAGCCCCATTAAGTACATATCCCTCTCCTCTTTGGCATTGTCATCTTCCGAGGCGGTTTCAGATACTGTTTCACCAATATCAAAGTGCCAATTAAATGCGGCGGAGAGTGGCTCGCCGGCAAGGGTGCGGATACCGGTCTTGAGAGTAACGGTTATATTAGATTCTTTCAAAAACCCGGTCTTAGCCTCATCGAGCAAATGGATGTCGGTAATGGTCAGGGTTAATGAGTTCGGATCATAATTTATGGTACCAACATATTTATCTCCTTTATCCGAAGTAATCTCGATATTATTCCAATTCAATGTGGTGCTATCTACCGGTACATTGAACTTAATTACAATGGGAGAATCCACGGGGATACCGGTGCTGGCAGATGTAGGATAAATCCACTTGATCTCAAGGCTACCAGTTGAGGGTAAGTCTTCAGACGAGGTAATGAATTTGAATTGATAATTTGATAATTTATTACCCGCAAGATCCGAAATAGATGTACCTAACGTGATCTTAATAAGTTTCGAATTTGGTAATCCTGATGTGGTTTTGTCCTTCTCGTGAATGTCAGATATTATCAACATGTTCGATTCTTGATCATACTGGAATGTCCCCGTATACCCTAGCCCTGATTCATCTTCTATTATTGTGATCGCCGACTCGGTTAAGGACTCGTTAGCAATGGGTTCGGAAAACCAGACCACGATAGGTGTTTGTGCGGGAATATCTACGGCATCATTTGAAGGATGTGTGGATTCCACACTAGGTGGATCTGAATCTCCAATTATGCTTAAATGCAGATCAATCATCTGGTACAATTCACCGCTTTCGGCTTTGACCGTGAAATCGATGTCTGAGTTTACGTTAGTGATCGGCACGGTTATTGTCAACGTTACCGTTGAATCTGGAATCACGGTAGATGGATAATAGTTTGCTGACAATCCTTGCGGTAAATCTTCAAGACTGAATTTCACGGGGTCATTGAACCCGCCTAATGACAACACACCGACTGTGAACTCCACAGTGTCACTCGAATATACGGTTTGTGTAAGCGGATAGGCGTAAATACTAAAATCTGGTTTTTCTGTTAATTCGCTATTCATCAGCATTGTTGCATTATTCGAATAGCCTACGAAAACTATCTCCTGACCCTTATGCTCGGGATCGAACTCGCCCAACGCCAGGTCATGGGCGCGACCGGTATCTTTAAAGATCATTGATGAAGTCCAAATGTTATTATTTTTGGTTAACATCGTGACCTTCTGAGAATAACCAAAGACTACTATCTCATTTCCCGGTTGTGTAGGATCAACATCACCTATCCCCAGCCCACGGATCTTGTTAGAATCAGTGAATATCACCTTACCCTCCCAAGTATTCCCGGTTCGCCAGATAATACCAACATTACTGGAATCACCTCCGACCACGATCTCTTTACCGGGATAGTCCGTATCAACATCACCCACCACTACACGTGCCAGTCCGGGCGTACCCGGATCGGTCCAGAGCGTAGTTGCACTCCAGGTCATGCCCGAGCCCGAAAGCAAAGTGCAGTTACCGGATTTATCTACCACCACCAGCTCATTGCCTGGTTGAGTGGGGTCCAGGTCATCGATTACTCCTTTACGCACCTTACCCTCGGCATGCCACATGTGCGTAGTTTTCCAATCGGTTGGTACGGTTTCATTCCAAGTCAGCATAGTAACATCATAGCCGAAGCTCATCACTATAACTTCCGAGCCATCATGCTCGGGGTCAAGATCACCCACCGCCAACCCATGGAGCATATCGGGGGCAATATACATTATCGCTGAGTTCCAGGTATCGCCACTGCCGTAGATCATGGTTGCTTGACCGGCGCCCTCACCCTCAAGACCCTTTGACATACCCACTACCACCAGCTCGTTACCGTCGTTACCTTCATAGAAATCTGCGATCACCGGCGTAATAAGCTCGCCTTCGCCCTGCCAGAGCTGTTGGCTCTCCCAATGACCGCTGGACGATTTGTAGAGCATGGCTACATTTCCATCCGAGCTTGCAACTACTACTTCGTTACCTGCACGGGTCGAATCGAGATCGCCTATAGTACACCCTGATGTTTTTGAAGCACGAGAGAACATGACATCGTAGTACCACGGCGATACACCCAGCATCGTAGCGTTCTTGGAATATCCAGTGAATACCATTTCTAAACCAGCATGTGCCGGTTCGAATTCGCCAATTGCAAGATCGTGCGCTTTGCCTGTATCTGTGAATAGTACACGCGACTTCCAAGTTTCTCCACTACCCGTTAACATCGTAATATTCATGGAATAACCAAAAACCAGTATCTCGTTTCCTGGTTTTGTGGGGTCAACATCACCTACCCCTAACCCACGGATTTTATCAGAATCCGTAAATATCACCTTACCGTCCCAAGTATCACCAGTTCGCCGGATAATACCAACATTACATGAATCGCCGCCTACCACGATCTCTTTACCGGGATAGTTCGCATCAATATCACCAACGGTTATCCGTGCCAGGCCGGGTGTGCCCGGGTCGGTCCAGAGTGTGGTTACATTCCAAGTCGTGCCCGAGACCGAAAGCATAGTGCAGTTCCCCGATTTATCCACAACCACCAGCTCGTTCCCCGGATGCTTGGGGTCGAGATCATCGATTACACCTTTACGCACCTTACCCTCGGCATGCCACATATGTGTAGTTATCCAATCGGTTGGTACGGTTTCATTCCAAGTCAACATAGTAACCTCATAGCCAAAGCTCATCACTATCACCTCGGTACCGTTATGCATAGGATCCAGATCACCTACTGCTAAACCGTGAAGCATATTAGGTGCTATATACATTATCGCTGAGTGCCAGGTATCGCCACTGCCGTAGATCATAGTTGCTTGACCGGCACCCTCACCCTCAAGACCCTTTGACATACCCACTACTACTAACTCATTACCGTCGTTACCGTCATAGAAATCTGCGATCACCGGTGTAATGAGCTCGCCTTCGCCCTGCCAGAGCTGTTGGCTATTCCAAGCTCCACTTGGTGACCTATAAAGCATCGTCACGTCGCCATCCGAGCTTACGATCACTATCTCGTTTCCATCGCAAGTCGAATCAAGATCACCTATGGTACATCCCGAAGTTTTTGAAGTACGAGACCATAGCACATTGGAGTCCCATTGGCTTATTCCACTTTGAGTGTTTGAGGCACGCGTGGAATGTTTTGCAGTCATCCCGGGCTCAGAGGGCTCGAATTCTGAAAGACCATTATCCCGAATAATCGCAGCATATTGTTCCGATTCAATTTTCTCGTGACCTATATCGAGTATATTATTCAAAATACTAACAGAAAATATTGATGCTATCATCATTATAATAGCAATGTAAACCAATATTTTTTTATTCATGGTCTTACCTCTTAATAGATGTATTCCGTATTATTACTTCAAACTTCAATTTATCTAAACGTTTTCTATATATATCCAAAATCTAGAAATATATAAAAAGACGTTGGAACACTTTTAAAAATGATTTTTAAGCTTTTCGGTTAAAAATTCTTAATTTGAAAATAAAATGATAGACTTTGTATCGAAACCTTTTTAAATCAATTTAAGGGGTATACCAATATGTATTTAAATAATATTGAAATAATTATATAGTACCTGGAAATATAGAATTCTATAATTAGTTGTAAAAAGATAGATAGGAGGTTCGGGCGCTGCAGGATAAGATTGATAACAATAATGAAGATTTGGAGCCGGTAGACGATTACCTAACCAACAAAAAAGGTTTTTTGAAAGAAAAGGGATATAGACCAGAGTCTAAAATTGAGCATAAGCTTGGCGATCAAAAACCTAAACACGCTCAAGTAGAAACCGAAGAAGAATTAAGTTATGATTATAGTATCACGAAGCAACCGCGGCCTGAGCCCAAGACAAAAGAACTAAAAACCGGAAGATTTAAACGAAAAACGCCAGCCGAGGTTTTGATTTCACAATGGTCCAAGGATCCGCGCATTAGACGAAGCTATAGTATTAGGTATTCTATTGTGGTAATTGCAATAATAATTTTGCTTCTAAGCACCATAGTAAGTTATCAAAATAATCTCTCGCAAACAGGGCAACAACCATCACTAGAAAAAAACGGATATACTTTGATGATGGGGTTACTGGATTATCAGAACCTGAAAGTTGTTTGTGATAACGGTGCCCGAGCTTGGGATGTGAATAAATTTTTGATTCTAACTTCAGACGAGATTATAAATGACCTTCAACCGGGCTTTGAATTCTTAATCGAAGTGTATGACCTCAGTAATTACAGTATAAGATACAATCGTACGCTGGAAAACAATCTTGCCTGGAGTACAGTAAAGCTATCTAATCTATTTAGTACCAGAGTAACTGGCAATAAAGATGTGTTTGAAATCTCGAATTTTGTTAATATTTTCATATCAACCGAGGAAGTA
>CBFDAW010000149.1:0-6912 GCA_965602865.1 uncultured Thermoplasmata archaeon | reverse complement strand
AAGATCAATTTACAGGTCAATGGATTGGGTAAAGAATTAAAGATCGTTCATCTGTCCGACCTACATCTTGGTATGATACACGGTAAGGGATACCTAAAAAGAATTACTGAAAAAGTAAGAAATCTCAAGCCTGACCTAGTTTTAATCACTGGCGACCTGGTAGATAGCCCGATGCTGTTCAGACAAGATTCATTCTCGTCGTTGGACGAACTGGAAGCACCCGTATTCTTTACCACTGGCAACCATGAATATTATGCAGGCCTTGATGAAGTTCTAAGGGTGTTGAGAAATACCAAAATTAGAGTCATTCGTAATGAAAAAGTACTTCTAAACAACATCCAGCTTGTGGGGATCGATAACGGCGGAGGCAAGGATTATCTCAAAAATATGTTGACTAAAATAGACATGGACCAAACAAAGTTCACGATTCTCATGTACCATCAACCCGTGGGACTGGAAGAGGTGAACAAGCACGGTGTAGACCTCATGCTGGCAGGGCATACACACGGCGGGCAGTTCTTCATGTTCATACTATTCGCCAGGCTGGTCTGGAAGTACGCAAAAGGGCTTTATAAATTCAAAAACACCTATCTCTACACCTCCGTAGGCACCGGCACCTGGGGCCCGCCACTGAGGTTGGGCACGAACAGTGAAATTACTTTGCTAAGGCTGATGGAATAATTGACCGCTTCACTCCAGTTTCTTTTTTAGCTCTAAAAATGTTTTCTCGTCGATTTCCTTTTTAAGAAATTTTGTCACTAAACTCATTAACATTTCAAATTTCAATTGGTCATTTGAAATGAATTCATACCTAACATTTCTTTTATCTGGTATCCTTCGGATTATACATAGATCTAATAATCTATTCAAATTATTTTTCACAGTAAACCGATTTAAACCTAATAATTTCACCAACTCTTTTTGATTTATCCCCGGGTCTTCTTTTATAACTTCTAATATCTGCTCCTGGAGGAAGGTTAATTTATTTGTGTATATTTTATCATCTTTAATTGAAAGAATCAGAGTTTCCCTACGATTCGGATAGTAATGTCGTTTTCCCTTTTCGAATCCGAATCTAATTATTCCGGATTTTTTCAAATAATCCAAATGATATCTTAGGGTTCCATCTTTTAGACCAAATACTTTCTTTAATACGTTAAATGCCACCCCCGGGTGCGCATCAATATGATTATAAATCATCCGTCTGATTTCATGATCTAAGACGAATTCTTTTTTCAACATCCAGGAACCTCGAAATCATTAAACATTAAAATAATGTTTATCACATTCTTACTTCTTTTTTTAGCATTGTCTTTTTGTTACTTTACAATTTTATCGGAATCTCGAATTAATTTTTCAAGATAATCCAAAGTTTCTTCCGATACCTCACCATCTCGATAATTTTCTTCCAACATTGTTTCAAGATCCGACCGTGATAACTTCATATAATCCATCGTCTTTCCATGTATTATATCATGTTTTATCTTTTCTAAAGTTTTATCCTCGGTTTTTATTTCACTCCGATGTCGATGTCTATTCTTTACTGTGAGTGATGTCAATTTTGCTAAAATTAATATTATGATAATTATAAAGATTACGATAATGACCGGAACGATGGCATATGATGGCTTTTTTCCCGAGGTAGTCTCCAGATATCGGTTCGGGTCACCGGGATATGCATCAAGTATTAACCCGGTCGTCGAGTTCTCTTCGGACATGCCATTGTTCCAATGGTCCGGATACTCATCTCCATCCGAATCCACACTCGCCGCCGGGTCGTTCGGAAATGCATCTAAATGTAAACCAGTTTTTGAATCCTCGTCGGTCATACCGGAATTCCAGTAATCAGGATAACTATCATTATCCGAATCCACACTTGCCGCGGGATCGTCCGGGAAGGCATCCAAGAATAAACCAGTAGTAGAATCTTTCTCCGACAATCCGGAATTCCAAGAATCAGGATATCTATCATTATCCAGGTCCACACTAGCTGCAGGGTCACTTGGGAAGGCATCAAGATCATCGGGGATGCCATCGGAATCCAGATCCAAGATCATGGTGCTTGAAGGCGTGGAGGTGGAGGTGTTTAAAATTATCGTTGCGGATACCGGATTTGCAATATTATTTAACATATCTGAAACCCTGAGATAAACGGTTTTTAAACCATCACCGGAAGATAAGTTATATGATTTCAATTTTGAAAAGTTTTCCCAAGCAGTCCAATTTTTTCTATTACTGCTGAACGCCATCTGGAAGATTCCTGAACCATTATCCAGGGCACTAATGTTCAATATAACGAATGTTGAATTTGTAACTGAAGCTCCATTATTGATCAATATAGTTACGGAATATGGTGGCATAGTATCTAAAATAATTGAATCATTAGCAATTGCAATGTTATTCGCGCGATCCTTTACACGGAAATAAATAATTTTTTCACCATCAGTTGGTGAAAGAGTAATAGACCTTTCATGCTTGAACGATTCCCAGGTGGTCCAATTAATATGATCTTGGCTGAATGCCATTTGAGATATCCCCGACTCAGAATCCTCTGCATAAAGATTTAACCTGACATTCTTAGTATTTGTATACTGGTTTCCACTATTGATTGAAATATTCAATTTTTTTGGCGGTTGGTTATCGAACCAAAAATCAATCCCCGAGCTTGGGGCTTCAACTATATTTAAATTATCAGTAGCTCTTGACCGAATATTATAACTACTACCAGAAGACCATATTGCTTTTACCAGATCATACGACCACGATCCCGTCCCGGTTGTGAGTAACCAGTGGGTTACTGGAGACCAACCTGTGCCGGTCCAATAATAATAATCGTTCCACCGTCTAATACTGATTTCCACCTTACTAATACTCAAATTTGCTGCAGCCGCGGCAGTACCCGAAATCGTAGTCAATGATTTCAAAAATGAGTTATGTTTCGGTGAAGTTATAGATGAGGATGGTCTTGTAGCATTCGAAATGAATGTAAAAACAACACCTGAGCTGGGAACCTCAACATTGTTCGCATTATCGGTTGCACGCGAGCGAATGTTATATTTAATTCCAGCTTTCCATGGAATAATACCTGAATAAAATGTCCAATTCGTAGTTCCGAATGTTAATAACCATGATTCTGAGTCGGTCCAATTTGAACCACTCCATGATTTATCATCACTTACTCGCCTGATATTCACTTTCACCTCGAATACACCCGAGCCGCCGGTATCAGTGGCACTGCCAGAGATTATGTTTAGTTCTTTTAAGGTAGCATTATTAGAGGGAGATAATACATTTGAAGTCGGAGTATTCAAATCCATTAAAAACAAATTTCCAAAGCCCGGATTCTCCTTAACATTCAAATTATTCGTGGCGCGTGAGCGGATTAAATATAGATTTCCTGACGCCCAGGTTACTATTGTTGCACTATATGACCATAAATTAGTACCACTAACCACTAACCAGGATTGTGATTTATTCCACTTCACACCGTTCCAATAATGGTTATCATTTAATCGCTTAATTATAATCTCTACCTTATTTATTGTTGTGCTATTATTTGGGGTCGAGGCGGTGCCTGAAATGGTGGTTAATTTATTCAAAAATGTATTGTTTCCCGGTACGGTTATAGTTGATGACAAACCGAAAATTGGACTACTAAATTTAATTGTAAATCTAATGTATGGGTACTGTGATTCCACATTGGAAAATTCATCAGTGGCACGCGAACGAACGATATATTGTGAATTATTCGTCCAGGGTATCGAGCTTGAATCGTAGAACCAAGAGGTCATACCTTTAACTAACAACCAGGTTTTATAGTTTACCCAGCTCGATCCTGACCAATATTTATCATCACTAAGTCGGATTATGAAAATTTCAACTTTTGTTATCTTTGAATTATTATAATATACCCCCGCGGTACCAGAGATATTGTTTAAACTACTTAAAGTCGAATTATCTGCAGGTACGATTATTTTTGAAAAAACCCATACTTTCAAGGTAAATACGTTACCATATTTTGGGTCCTCAAGATTACTATGATTATCTGTTGCCCGGGATTGAATTTGATATTTACCAGGGTTTAAGGTCCAATTCCATTTATAGTTCCAATTACTTGTCCCGGAGGTTTGTAGCCAGGTTTTGGTTAAAGTCCAATTTGTTCCATTCCAATATTTAGTGTCACTTAGCCGTTCGAAAGTTATCTCAACTTTATTTATTTTTGTATACATATTAGGGGTCCACGCCATGCCAGAGATTGAATTCAAATTATAAATTACAGAATTGTTTGTTGGATCATTTATTGTTGAGGATGGTTTAATACTCGTATTAAATGAAAATACGTTCCCATAGCTTGGGGCTTCGACATTATAAACATTATCAGTAGCTTTCGAGCGAATAAGATATTGAATGCCATTTGACCAACTAGTATTGCTTACATTAAATCCCCAATTAATTGTCCCCTGGGCATATATCCAATGAATGCTAGAAACCCAGCTTGAACCACTCCAGTAATAATTGTCGCTTAGACGTTTTATAAATATCCGCACATACTTTAACCCCGCACCACCCGCATCACTTGCAGTGCCAGTGATTAATTTCAAATCATTCAATATAGTATTATTTGCTGGAAAATATATTATGGAAGTAGGGTTGGTCATATCTATAGTGAATACATTACCAAAACTTGGTGTTTCGAGATGTGATAAATTATCGGCTGCCCTTGATCGGACAATATATTGCGTCCCCGAGGTCCAGACCACTGTGCTTGAATCATAATTCCAAGTTGCATTCCCAACAGCTGGTAACCATTGTTTCGAGAAGTTCCAGCCCGAACCGTTCCAGTACATATCGTCACTGAGTCGTTTAATACAAATTGTAACATTCAAGATTTGTTGGGTTGTGTTATTATAAAAAGTCGTTCCCCGTATCTCCTTTAAACTTTTTAGAATGGAATTATTTTGAGGTATGTTTATTGTGGTATTTGGGCAACTAACTCCGAGTGTAAGTAGAAAAGGAGAGCTGAATAATCCCCAATCACCATCGTTATCCTTTGTTCTTACTTTCCAATACCAACTTCCGTTTCCCAGTGAGGAATAACCCGTGCCGTTTGGAAATTGCCAAGATTGATTTGTTGAGCTTTGTGTACTACTATTATAGTCTATAGATAAAAAGGCAGGATTATCATCTATTTGTACCTGAAAGGCTGATTGTTGAGTGGAATCTGAATCGATGAAATTCCAGCTGAATCTTGGTGTATTATTCATTATTATTGTGTTATTTCCAGGGCTGATAAGTTGAGTGGTTGGAAATTTATTATAATTAATGGTGACATTCTTCAAGCTGGGGGTTTCATTAGTGTTATTTGTACTAAAATATGTTTTATACTGCAGCCATGAATCACCGTGATGTCCGGACCAGATAGTTGCTGGCGAATTCAGGTAATAAGAATAAATAGTACCATCCGAACCTATGAACTCTTTTGCAGCTAAACCTGTTTCACTAGCCGCACTCCGAAGCTGGAATTTGATGCTCGTATTTATTGATGTATTTGCGTCCCAGGAGAGTGTTTTAAAGGATGATTTACCTCCGGCATCATAAGCGGTAGAAATATAAGTTCCACTAGTCAGTGATGAAGATAGATCAAGAACCCAAGTATCACCCAATTCTGTTCCCCAAGTGCTACCGCCAAAGAGCATTATTTTATCTGTTCCATAGATAGATGCCATTATATGTGTGGTTCTATTACTTGGTGAAATTGTTGTGGTTAATTTAGTCCAGTTATCTTCACTCAAATCGTAAATCCAAGTATCATTATAAATATTCGGATATGACCTCCCACCACCGAACAGAACCACTTTATCGGTTCCATGGACCGTAGCTAAACCATGGTTCCCCCTGGGTATTGGTATGTTTATCGGTGATTTTTGTGTCCAAGTATTATTACTTAAATCATAAACCCAAGTTTCATTACACCAGCCGAGGTAATATCCGCCAAATAGTACTACTTTATCCGTGCTATAAATAGACGCCATTGCAGAATAGAATCTTGCACTTGGATTGTTCAATGGGTATTTTCTAGTCCAATTGCCGTAATCCCAATTGTAAACCCAAGTATCATTAAAACTTACAGGGCCGCTAGGATCACGTCCTCCGAATAATAAAGCTTTACTTGTACCCCAAATCGACGCCAATGCATGACTATTTCTTCCCTCAGGCTTGATCGGTGGTGTTTTTTGAGTCCAATTATTTTCACTTAGATCGTATATCCATATATCATTAAAGTAATATTCATCCCGCCCACCAAAAAGTAATACATTGTCCGTTCCATAAATTGACGCCATTTTAAAGTCCGATTTATATTTAGGATTAACCAGTGGATCTTTTAGAGTCCAAGTATTATCGCTAAGATCATATACCCAGGTGTCATTGTAACTTCCCCCATTACCATAAAGCAGCACATTATCAGTACCATAAATGGCTGCTAATGAATGATTATTCCTACTAGTTGGACTAATCATTGGTGTTTTATTTATCCACCCGGTCGTGTTATTTTTAACTAACTTTAATTACGCTGCAGACCCCGGACCATTAATCCCAACATTTGTCAAGGTTCCGTTATTAAAATCAATATCAGAGGTCTCGGTCCAGGAGGAGCCTCCACTAACATTTGGGACCAGGATTAACACTCCCGGAAGAAGTAATAACCCCATTATAAGGAGCGAACTCACTTTATTTTTTAATTTGTCTTCACCCATTTGTAATCACCTTTAATAGGGGAATACAATTGAACGCTTAAGTAATTTCTAGCAGTTAATATCACATATCTGGGTGAGCTATTGCTATTTATATTTTATGGCAATTGAGGCTGACTAACAATCAATAAACAGCATCCTATGAATTTTTCATTATACT
>CBFDAW010000148.1:0-6952 GCA_965602865.1 uncultured Thermoplasmata archaeon | reverse complement strand
GTAAAAACCAACAGCACGCAACTCGGCAATTAATTCGGGATCCCACAGCATAACCCGGTCCTCAACGAGCACTGCAGAGCCTGTTAGTTTATGTTTCAAGTGTTTTTTCTTCGGTTTACCCTTTGGTGAGGTTAAAGATACATGATAATATGTCAGATCCCCCTCCTCATCCACCACGGCAATGATTAATTCTTTTCGCGTATTTTTAGCGGCAGTAATAAGTTTGTTAATTTTGACAATGTTAAACCGCGCACGCTCTGAGACCGCTAATGTCCAATATTTTATCTCCCCCTTACCTGAACTCGTGCCAGTACTATTGGATTTATAAATGACAAAATCAGTAATGTTTGATGGTTTGATAATGTTCCCACGCAACCGGAGGTCGCGATAGACTATATACTTGATCTCGAAGCTTGGCTCACGTTTTATGATATATGTTAACAATTCTTCGAGCCCCAGCTTACGACCATTTTTTAAGATTTGAATTTTTTCATCATCAAGCAGATAGAATCCTTCTATTAATTCAAGCTTGAGGCCGCCACCGGAAAGTGGTGAGCCATAAAGACCGCGATTATAAAGTCTACTACCCGCTTTTTTATCTTTGATGATCACGTGTTCGCCGGAAAGCTCGCTTACCACATTATGTTGCACAAAGTTTACCTCAATTTATATTTTTAAGATCTTCTATTCATTAATTTTACTCACATAATCTTATCTCACCTTTATAAAGCTAAGGGTATGACTCGGATAGCCAGTATATTTTAATTTGATTAAAAGTGAGATATTACTGATCCCCCTCACCCAGTAAACGCACTAGATCGAAACGTTACCACCCACTCCATGAGATCTTTCAGGTTGTGTGTGGTCGCACCCAGGACTTTACTGGGTTCAACTATACAATGCATGTAGCAATCTTTACAATCCGCGACCTTTTCCCGAAGCTCTTTGACCTCATCAGAGAACCAAAGTTCTTTTAGATTATGTTCAGTGACGATATCATAGAATTTAGTACAACTTGCGTCCCAACATGGTATAGCCACTTCACCTTCTTTTCGAACGCAACAGAATAAGTTCGGATAACATTTGAAATCAAAATTCTCGGTTAGGAATGTTTCCAAATATGCTTTTGAGGTCAGGATCGGATAATCCTTCTTCATTTTAATCAGCTGTTTGATTAATTTTTTTGTACCCTTTCGGTCATTTCGCCAGTCCATTCCTTTCGGGTTATACCGCGAGCCATCGGTAACGGTTTCTGTCCAGTAATCATGAAATGTGGCAAAGTCGACCATGATCCCGCGGACATTTAATTCTTTAGATAACTTGATTACTTCAGGGATCTGGTCAATATTTTTTGAGCAAACCACCGTATTAATCAATATATTGCATTTATTTTCTTTAGAAATCTCCACTGCCGATTTAATATTGTCCACAACGGTTTCGTATTTATCGACGCCTCGAATATCTTTATATAATTCCGGGTCAATGACATCCAATGAAATCACTATGACATCAAAAGCGGTCGTTGCACGATCAATCATAGTGCCCAGGTTGATGCCATTCGTACTTACTTGAATAATCAATTTTTCTCTTGTTCCATGCTCCGCAAGCTCGCACACATCCTTACGTAAAAACGGCTCGCCGCCAAGAAATGATACAGCGATTATATTCAATTCACTGAATTGTGTAAGAATATTTTTCATGGCATCTGTGCCTACTTCACCCTTCTTTATTTCCTCTTTTTCATTTCCAATGGGACAAAATGAACATTTAGAATTACACCTACGAGTAACTTCCAACGAACCAAAATAAGGATACCCCCTGCCGAGAATTTTGTTTGCAAGAAATGTTTTAGCAAAGCGTTTTGAGCTTGGTCCGATGGCTACCATCAAAAATCTCCTTTTCAGCTGATTTAAAATACATTCAATAATTATAAATAAGTAAAAAACCCGCTTCTGGTAATGAACTGGTAATGCAATTTTTGATTCTTAAAGTTTTGTATTTACACAAAAAAAAATTAATCCCAATCAACATCATCAGCTTTTTCGTCATAAGAAAAATTACCTTCATTTGAAATCTTTCTTGAATGTGCTTTTTTTCTTTTTCCGATTTCGTTTCTTCTTGTCCTTTTAGCTCCTAGGTACTCATCATTATCATAATACTCATCCGGCGGCGGCGGTGGTGGTGGTGACCGTGGCGGTCGCCTGCGTTCCTGGCGTGATTTGGTTTTGGTTCTTCGTCCATGATTCTTGTATCTACGCGCTGCGGTTTCATGCTCGATGGGGTCCCGACGGCGGCGTGTACTATCATCTCGGAAACGGCGTTGGCGGGAATACGCTCCGGAATCGTCATATAATTCATCCGAGTGCGAATAGTGTTCTTCCAGGGGCACTGGTGGATATCTTGGAGCTTGTGGGGGGGGTATGGTTTCAATGAATTGCGTTCCGGATTTTTGTTTTTTGCGTTGTTCATAAACCCGCGTCCAGGCAATCTCAATATTTTTTAATCTTTTATTTACAATTAAAAACTTCCTGAACTCAACTAATAACCAGATTGCTATAATAATACATGGAATATATGCCAATAAACAGAAAGTGCTCATTTTGATCACTTTTTCAAATCAGATTTGGTTTTGAACCATAATAATAAGAACCTGATAGAATATGAAAGGTTTTTATAACTTAATTAATATTATGTATTGACAATCATGGCTTTAGATAATTTTCAACCCGGAGCCGAATCTGAACTCGGTGATGAACCACCTGAGGTCTCAATTGGTCTAATAATCTCGACATTCCGAAACCGTGGTATCATAGAGGCTATGAATGATGAGATTCTTGGACCCCATATACATTTGTTCTTTTTATTATCGATAGTTTTTTTTATCACAATAATAATTGGTATTATTCAATTAGCCTTTTAATTATTTACTTTTCATCAGCTTTGAGTTTGTAATAGTTTTTACTACTTTCGATATAATGCTTTTTGACGAACCTAAATAATTTTTTGGGTTTAGGATAGTCTCCAGATCTTTTTTATTCAATAATTTTGCAATCTTTTTTTTCTCTAATAATTCTGTTTTAAAATCCTTCTTTGCACTTCGTGCGGAAAGTGCTGCAGCTCTGACCAGGCTATATGCTTCATCACGAGCCATGCCGGATTTCACTAATGCTTGCATTACCGCTTCCGCCATGATCACACCACCGGCATTTGTTAAATTTTGACGCATAGTTTCAGGGTATACCTCTAAATTCTTCAATAAATCACCGAGTTTGTTCAATATCTCATCAACGATCACACATGTATGTGGTATGATAAACCGTTCACTTGATGAGTTTGCCAAATCTCGTTCATGCCATTGAATTGCATTTTCATATGTGGGAATCATAAATCCCCGTACTATTCGAGCTAGTCCGCAGAGGTTCTCGCTGGTAATTGGATTTCGTTTATGCGCCATAGTTGAACTGCCAACTTGTTTCTTAACATCGAACGCCTCAGCTACTTCCGCAAGCTCGCTGCGCTGTAAATTCCGGAGCTCTGTAGCGAGTTTTTCAACGGATGTTGCAATATTTACCAAAACATTAACAAATTCAATATGCCGATCTCTATTGACAATTTGCGTAGCCGCAAGCTCAATGCCGAGGCCTAAATCGACCATCACGAGTTCCTGGAGCCTTAATGCATCTTTACCCAATGCTGCACCCGTCCCAACCGCACCTGAGAATTTACCCACGCAGATTCGCGGTTTGGTTTCAGATAATCGTTCCAAATGTCGATAGAATTCCATGGCAAAGACAGAGAGCTTTAATCCAAAAGTAATGGGGAGTGCATATTGACCATGCGTTCTTCCAAGCATAACCGTGGATGTATGTTTTTTTACCCGAAGTGCCAAGATATTAAGTAAATTCCGAAGGTCCATTTCCAGCAGGCCAATGGCACTTTTAATCTGGAGTGCTACTGCGGTATCAACAATGTCATATGATGTTGCACCTAAGTGAACAAACTTCCCTGAAGAACCCGATTCTTTAGTTAATGCTCGAACCACGGCCATAAGATCATGTTTCGTCTCGCGCTCGATACTTTTAACCTTAGTTAAAGTCACATGTTTAGATGTGGCTTTCTGTGCAATCACCTTTGCGTCTTTCATTGGGATATTCCCGATTTTCGCATGGGCATGTGCAAGAGCTGCTTCTACTTTAAGTAAATGCACCAGTTTTGATTCCTCACTGAAAATCGCAAGCATCTGCTCTCGACCATATCTAAAATCTAATGGACAAACGAGAAACTCCCTTTCTCCAAACCTACCCCGGTCTACCATAGCAACCACACCACGATATGATAACCCAGGTTATGGTTTGAGTGAGATATATAAATACCGGTTGAAAAAGATTAAATTTTATAATTTTTTATCAGACCATACATTTTCCAAATTATCTTTTTAGATAATCACGCCAAAATATTTAAATATATAAGAAAGCCAGTCCTTTTATGTATCTGGGTGTTGTATTGGTTAATCTTTCGGTTTCTATCCTCTCTTATTATTATTAATTTAATAGTAAGTTATTGATTATATAGGCAACCCAATACAACACCTTGTTTTTTAATCTCGATAAAATTAAAAATCTTTAATAACTTGTTCATTACATTTTGCACATCGGCCATTGACAAGATCGATATCTTTTGTACCAAATAGACTTCCACGTCTAATTACCAGATGACCACATTTTGGACAATAGGTATTGCCATACCGCGGATGGTAGATGTTTCCTAAATAGATATATTTCAACCCCACATCCTTAGCGATTTCGTAAGCATTAACGAGAGTTTTTTCAGGTGTCACGGGTAAATTCTTCAGTTTATTATCCGGGTGGAATCGTGAAAAATGCAGCGGTGTTCTCGGTCCTAATTTATGGTATACCCAGTTCACAAGTTCACGAATTTCATCCGGGTTATCATTTAAGGTGGGAATGATTAGGTTTGTAATTTCCACATGTATTTTCAGTTTCACAGCGAGCTCAGCGGTTTTTAGAACCGGCTTCAATCGACCCTTACAGATCTTACGATAAAACTCATCAGTAAATGATTTAACATCAATATTTATTGCATCCAAATACGGTGCGATTTTTTTCAGAGGCTTAGGATTGATAAATCCATTGGAAACATAAACAGTATACATATTATTTTTCTTGGCAAATTTTGAGCCATCATATGTATATTCAAACCAAATAGTTGGTTCATTATATGTCCACGCAATACCTTTACAATTATATTGTTTGGCAAGGTTCACGGCGGTTTCTGGTGAGATATCCTCAACATTTACCTCTGTTGATTTTATTTGAGATATGTGCCAATTTTGACAATTATCACATTTGAAGTTGCAGCTCATCGTTCCGAAAGAATAGACTTTTGAATTAGGATAAAAATTATACAATGGTTTTTTTTCAATGGGATCAACGACGCCAGGGGAGATTAAACCATAGACCGTGGTATATAATATTCCATTTTTATTGATTCTAACCTTGCAAATACCACGTTTTCCTTCAGAAATTTTACAGAGATGAGCACAAAGCAGACATTGGACCGCTTTGTCCGGTTTTGGCACCCAAAACATTGCCTTTTTCATGCACACACCATTGAGAGTAACTAATATAAATAATTTTACATCTCAATTTTAATTGAGAGATACTCCTTCGAATCATGTTACAATCATATTAATATTTCTGGCTCCTCTTTAGAATTTATCTCGCTTTGGTGTACTAAAGTTATCGACCGTATTTGAAAAATAAAGGATTATTAAGGAAGCCGCACAAAAATAGGATTGATTTTTAATATTACCCTATTTTTGTTGTAGCTTAGAATTCCAATAATAATTCAATAAAAAATTTGGAATTCTAACCCAGGTGAGAGTACGCGAACTCCCTTTGGTCGTTCACTTGAGGTTTGAGGGTAAAATATAAAGTCAAAATCCTAAATCCCAAACTCAAACTTTCAAAAAAGGTAAAGATGTTATTCTTCTGTAATATTTAGCAGATGCGCTAGCACTTGACTTAAATTTCGTTTATTTTATTAATCATTCATATTTAATTATTTCCCCATCGCTAATATAATCTCTATCGATGAGACATTAATAGTTACCCCTTCCTCAGTGGTCAGTGGCTCGGTATCAATTATGATGTCTTTAATTGTGGCACTTGATACGAACCTATGCCGTACTATCTCAGCCACATCGACTGCGCGGCTTATAGATCTACCTCTTGCTTTTATGATAATCTCTGGGGATCCACTGTTGAATTGGGTGACAACTGCCAATACATAGTTCATAGTAGGTTTTTTACCGACAAATACTGTACTCTCGTCTGACCTCTGTTTTGACCTTTGGTCTGACTTCTCGTCTGAACTCTCATCCAACTTCTCGTCTGAACTCTCATCCAACTTCTCGTCTGAACTCTCGTCCAATTTCTCGTCTGAACTCTCGTCTATCATGGTTTATTCTCCCAGTACTCCATAAGAAATTATATATAGATGTTTCAATATAAAAAAATTTGTATACTCCGATTAACGTTTCGCTTGCTGAAACCATTCTCCTCCGATTGAGGTTTCTGTTCACCTCAATCCCGTTTCATAACAGTGAAACCAAGCCTTCCAATCCCATTTATTGAGAAAATTACTCTATACTCTACCACTAAACTACACTGACCATTTCACATCCATTGTATTTACCTTTTGAAGAGAGGTGGGTAGGGATGCCGGTTACCCGGCACGCCCTCCCGTTAGAACCGTACGTACAGATTTCCCGTATACGGCTCACGAATAGCAAGTACTCTCTGTAGAGAACAAGAACTACTCCTTCAAGAGACTTTCTAGGGTAATAAACCCCATCTCTTTCAAGATATCTTCCTATCGGTTTGGTCAAGAATGTTCTTTCCATATCCCATATTCCATTCCTGGGTTCGGT
>CBFDAW010000147.1:0-6959 GCA_965602865.1 uncultured Thermoplasmata archaeon | reverse complement strand
ACGCTAAAGACAGAAGTTTTTTTAAAGACTAAGTGCTATTTTGTAAACTCCGGTTTTAACCATAATAATAAATCTTTGAATTTATTTAATTTTTGATGATATTTTGCTTTTGCATCATTAATTGTAGCTGGAAGCTCCCAATTCATTTCTTTTCTTTCAGTCCACATCAAAAAAGAATCATTTAATTTATCAATCCTATTTGAAATGTCTGGGGGAACTTCTGAAAATAATAATTTCAATATTTCGTACCATTTATTATATTTTCTCAGTAGATTAGTTTGAATATGTTTTCCTTCGCCATCTAATTCTTTCCATGAATAATCTGGCATTATAAATGTAAAATCTCCAACGGTTTTACTTCCTTTATATTCAATTTCAGAATGATCAAGGAGTTTGTCTACTAATTTTTGAATTTCGTCTAATTCATTGAGTAAATTATCTATTATTGAATTAATTTTTCTCTGTTGATATATTTTTCTAACCATCTCAATCCCTCTTTATTCCTCCCCCAAATACTCTCTTAGCATCACATTAAACCTCCGCCCATGCGTTGGATACTTAAACTGTATAAGCCTATGAGGAATGATTATTTTATTGATTTTCTCCAAATGTTTTGGGATAATATTTTTTTCAACATTTTCATTATTCATATTTTATCTCAACTTTTCGGTCTAATATTTTTTCAGCTTCTTCTTTAAATTTTAGGAGCATTGAATATAAGAAATTTATATGTTTTGAATTATTGAGATCTATCGAATCTGAATTTATTTTATTGATTAAAAAATTTTTAGAATTTATTCTGGTTAGTATTGTATGACTTAATGCATGTCTTGTAAATTTTAAATCATTATTTATTATATATGAATTATTAATTTCATGTTCTTTTTCAATAACCAAATAATAATTTCTTATTTTTTCTGCCACATCCTCTGCTTTATTTCCTCTATTATAATACATTAATTGGTAGGTAACATTGTCATCTTGATTATTAATAAAATCATTTTCATTTGGCATTTGACATGGTTTATAAAGACATGCATTACATTTCATACTTATAGATCCCTGGCTTCTTTGTTCATAGGGGTCAACTTGTTGAATTCTCTGAGTTTTGATTTCTAATTGCATTTTTGTCATATATCGAAATCTTTCTATTAACGGAGTGATTTTATTTTTAGCAATTTCTTGAATTATGTCATTTGAATCCTGTTGGTTCACTTCTATATCTATGTAAAATCCAATTAACTGGTCTTCTTCATTAAATTCTGGATAAATATCTAAATTCGGATATTCTTCTTGAGTTATATATTTTAATATTGGTTCAATTTTAAACCAAACTCTTACTTTTCGTTTCATCCTCTCACCTTCAAACAACAACCCTCTCCAAAATCTCCTTATCTTTTAAAGCACGCGCAATTTTTTTTAATTTTAATCTAAGAATCTCAGGATCATCCAATGTAGTCACAGATATTGGTATCACCTTGTATCCCATATCGTCAAGATTAACACGAATATATTCATCAATCCTTCTTTGCTCTTCATTTCCATGTATGCTTGTTGACAGACCATCCAAATAAATAGCAATTTTAATATCCTTGATCGGATCCTCATAATAAAAATCCGGCACTGTCCTTTTAATTGACCCTTTCAATGGAATTTCATGCTGTCTCTCAAAATGTGGAAAATTATTTTTTTGTAGAATAGCAGCTAACCGCATCTCTGGTGTATTAGTAGATTGCCCCAACACCTCTTCTTGAGGCCCAGTACTTGGTGGTAGTTGGTCAAGTCGTTTCGGATCATGTTTAACATTATTCAAACGTTGAACTGCATTATGCCTATCCAACTCTTTATGATGGATCATATTCCTATATGTCCGAAGACAATCGTAACAGCTTGTTTCGCAATTACCAGTACAATTTTGTAACGAAGAGATTCCGCTCTCCATGATCATTTTCCATTGCTCGATCATTTGATCTATAATACCAGAACCACCTGGCATTGGATCATAAATTATTGCATCGAAATTCTCTTCATCATGAGCTATAATGAGTGTCTGCAGGTCATCTGGATCCATTTCAAGTTGTATATTAGATGCTAAACGAATGCCTTCGATCAGATTTATTGCATCTTTTTGTGATTTCATATCTTTAAATACAATTCCATCAACCTGAGCATCAGCAGAAAACCCGACATTCCCTGGTTCGTAACCACATATCTTTTCATGATGTTCTTTAAAATTCTTTATCTCTTCTTTCGAAGCATACGGTGACCTGGTAGCACCGCAAACAGTACATACAGGATATCCAACCTCTTTTTGGATTACCTTATCAGTTGGACCCGCATTTAATAAACGTAGTTTTTGGCCATGATGATGCCGAAATTCAAATTCACCCACTATATAATGATCAATGCCTCTATGTTCATTTAATAGATTCCCATAGATCGAAACTGGCAATCTATATCTATTTTCTTCTTCATCTGATACATGAGATATGAATCCTAATTCAGTATCACATATAGAAATGCATTTTAATTCAATAAGATTTTCATCCGCAAATCCATCTGGTTCTTGATCTTTTTTAATTACTTTTTTAATATCAGGATTTATCAGATATTCATCTGGATTCAAAGTTCCTTTCTCAAACGGTAGGTGATAAAATGTGTTCTTATATTTACCACCATTTGCATATATCAGATTTCCAGGTACAAATTCTCTAACCGCAATCGTATTTGCTCTGTTCAATTCAAAAGTCAATCTTTGCCAGCTCTTTGAAAACGCAGAACTCGCGGTGGCAGTAGTCGTTCCCTGATTAGTCGCATACCCTGGCAAAAACCCTGACCTTGCCAAAGCATTTAAAGTATAGTTCTCTAGATCTCTCTTGGCTAAATCTTTAATATATTGATTACACCGTCTCCTAAGTTTGTTATCCATTTCATCCAGAATAGTTTGTTCTCTTTCTCTGTCATTCAATTTATTTCTAGTATGTATTGCCCATTGTAACCGGTAATGGAATAGGTTCACTAACTCAGCAAGTTGTGTTGTTGTGTTATCGATGTATTGTTCCAAATATTTTCTATCTACTTCTGTAATACAATCTTCCGGCCAGTGCTCGGAAAACACTCTTATGATCTGTTTCAAAATTTGCACTTTATGTTTATCAATTGTCGATTTTAATATTGACATGTCTAGTGGTTCTTTTTTATAATGCATATCTTCATCAAATAAATATGACGTTATAAATAATGGGAAGCAAATTCTAAGGTTCTGCAGCACCTTAATTTGCTCTTCCTCATCAAAACCTACCAATTTGTTGGTTTGACTAATTCGAATAAGCTCAGATAAGACTATAGCATGAACATGTTTCTCTATCATCACAGGATTCCTAAGATTGAACCTTGGTGGTGTGATCTTACCTGATAATATTTTCATGGGGTCCTCAAAGAAATATTCATCATGAACACTTTTTCTGCAATAAGTGTAAATTACTGCCATCCGGTGCCTTCGACCTGCTCTTCCGGCACGCTGCCAATAATTAGACGGAAGTGGCGGGACATTTCTCAATAACACCATATCCAAAGCACCGATATCAACCCCCAATTCCAAGGTTGGTGTAGCAACCAAACAATTTACCCCACCTGCTGGATTTTTGAAGTCGATCTCAATATTGGTTCTTTCTTTCGATGGAACTTGAGCAGTATGCTCTTTAGCCATAAGCATTGAAAAATCTTTTTTCAATAAATTTATATTATAATCATCTTCAGGCGGCATTTCAGCTTGAAGTTTACCATGACAATTTATTGATGTGCACATACTTTCCGGCGTATCCCGAGTATGTTTCCGGTTACACACAGAACATCTATATCTCATATTATTCGCAATAAGGCCGAACTTTGCTGAATCGATCTGGTATACACCCGCAGCTCCGGAAACCGTGTTTCTAGCAGAGCTCATCAAAGAGACTGGTGCTAATATCTCCCAATCCGATATCAATGCTTTCCAGATCTCGTGGATCAATGGATGCACATTATCAGGTTCAACATTCCATTTTTTTACAAAGCTCTCAGTTGAAGTCCTTCCTTTGATCGAGGTTAAACCAGTAACTAGACTATTCTTATCATCAGCGCCTCTTGTGAGCTTCAAACCTTTAGGTGGTATTTTAGAAAATGGTAAGAACCCTCTTTGTATCTCCTCACAGCCAGGGTGCCAATATTGAGTGAATATTGGCTGTTTTTGGTCAAACACGAACCGTCCCCTGCGATACACATCCAAAATGGATTCTATGCCCGAGATCAGTTTTGGTATCCCAATATTAAATTTGGCAGATATATTTTTGATGACCTCATCATCTTCATTAATCCCATAATATTCAATTTTCAATTTGCCCCAATTCTCCAGACTGTCTCTCCCTTGAAATCCCTGAACTATTTCTCTTAGAATAGATATCCTCATAAATTTTTTCATATCATCTTCAACTTTCGAGCTGTATGCCTCCTCAACCAACCCTGCAAATACCTCAGGTGCAATCATTCGGGCAAGTTCTCTATCTGCCTTTAAAAAATCGAGTAATTTTCTTTCAAGATCACCAATAGAAATTGGTGTTTCTGATTCAGCTATGAATCTGTACATTAAATGTCTTAATCGATATCTTCGAGCATGATCCCCCATCCATGCCGCCTGGAACGCCGCATCTTGTCTATTATCGGCAAACACGATCAATTTCTTATTTTCTGCATTTTGTGCATTTATCATATCTTGAGCAAGAATATGAATATCCGCGACAGTTATTGCCGTTAATGGTCTAAGTGGTGATATTGTCTTTTGACCCTTCTTCATACCTCTAAATCCACAGCATGGACAATTTGGAATATCATTATGCTCTTTTAAAACATAAATTGGTACTAATGATTCTCGTGCTAAACACTCCGGATTACAGCAATTTGATGATGTTCCATGATGTATCGTACCACAGATTTTACAAATAAATGCGTTTTCTCGTTTTCGTTCCAGCTTATCTTCATATTCCGGTCCAGATTCAACCTCATCCATTTCAATAATAAATCTATTGGTAAACACTAATTTAGCACCCTCCTCATCCAATCTTCTCGGCCAATAAACATTATCTCCTTCTGAATTACCACCAGATAAACCCTCTTGTTCGTTTAGATCAGAATACCACCCCTCAAGAAAATGTTGACCACAATTCTTACATGATAGGATGGGGAATATTCCTGTTGGTCTTACCTCCGGATGCCGGATGCCCGCGAGCTGAGATGAAAAATGAAGTACTAATCCAGATTTCCCCCCTGTCGGTTCTTTTAAGACCGCAGCAGCGCCGCCCAGACCTCTTATGAAATAGTGCAGTTTTGGTCTAAGAATAGGTGTTCCATCCTTCTCTGCGACTGCTCCAAGTGCCAAATATGTTAATAATTCCATCTCACTTTCCTGAGTCGGGTTTTTTCGACCTAATGCTTCCCAGACCCTTTTTGTAGTATTTGTTAAATGCATGGGTTCTGATAGAGTATCATATATTATTTTCACTACTTCATTGGATTTTAATGCATCATATAACCCTTCTCGCCAGGGTACTGATCTGTCTATTACCTGGTGGGATAATTTATTGATAATATCATAGATCGCTTCAGGATTGGATTCATCTTCAAAAACAGTTAAAGTTTGTTTATATAATTCAGAAGCCATATTGTCGATGGGATCTGGTTTCACTCTACCCGACGGCCAACTCTCTTTTTCATAGACCTCTTCAACTAATTCAATGTTTTCAGGTTCAATGCCAAAAAATCGATGTGCAAATTTCTTCCCAGCATCAGGGTCACCACCGGGGTCGGTTAATGTTGCGCTTGTGCCTATACATATAACTTCATCTGACGATCTATTGCAGAATGCCCTAACGCGTCTGATAAGTATTGCAACTTCTGCGCCTCGAGCACCAGTATACGTATGGGCTTCATCAAAGACCAAGAATCTTAACGGTGCATCCTCGAACATGCCCAGGTCTTTACCGCGTGTCATCAAGAACTCTAATTGGTTGATATTTGTGAGCAGGATCCGTGGCGGGCTTTGAGCCATTTCTTGTTCAGTGATCCGTTCTTCAAAAGGTGCGATGGTCAGGTTCTTATGACCTTCATGCTCGCGCTCATAATATGGTATCTTATCTTTACCCTCACCCTCTTTCATCCGAACTATCTCACCTATTTCTGAATCATCTCTTGGTGTCGAGCCAACATATATTCCGAATGAAATTCCTGTCCCTGCTAACATGTGCCGCAATCTCTCTAGCTGATCGTATGCCAAGGCATTCATAGGATAGACCAAAATTGCTGTAATACCTGGATCCGCTCTTTCATCTTGTAGTCTAAAGCAGTGGTCAAGAATTGGATACAAGAACGCTTCGGTCTTACCTGAGCCAGTCCCGGTGGAAATTAAACAGTGTTTGTTATTTTTTATTGTATTATATGCAGCTTCTTGGTGAGCAAACATCCTCTTAAATTCTGCGATCTTTGCTACAACTCGATGTAATCTACCCTGGCGAACCATGACATCAAGCGCTTCACCCTCTGCAAATGCTCTTGATAATGAGACATAAGGACCTTTGACCAATTGCGATTCTTCCCGTTGACCGCTAAGCATTTGTTTAGCCTGCTGAGCAAGATCTGGGTCAGATAATGGGAATGCTGTAAGCTGATACCTTAGGAATTGTTTGTTAACTTCTTCGGCAAATGCTATTGGATTAATTGTCATTTAATTACTCCTAATTAATTAATACTTTAAACTTATCTACTAAATTTGGTAAGTCATTCCTATTAAAAATTTGAATTTTATAATTATTATTTGGTTTATTTGTTTGATACTTAATCGCATTAGTATCAACATTTCCATTTACGATAAAAACAAAATAAGTTTCTGGAATCTCTCTCCTATATTTTCTTGCTAATTCAAATTTTCC
>CBFDAW010000146.1:0-6963 GCA_965602865.1 uncultured Thermoplasmata archaeon | reverse complement strand
ATCTTCGGAGGAACCAACAAAATAGGCAACTGAGAAGGGTTCCCCTTCCATTCCTTCATTCTTTCTGATTTTTTCCGCCCAGATCATGAGATTCGCAATTCTTTGTAACTGTTGAACAGATAGCATTCGTAGAGGGAATTTAGTAATTGCTGTGGTTCCAAGTTTCTTTCCAGTTAACCTGTCCCAAAAAGCTGAGAATATCACACAACCAAAATATGCTTCGGATTTACCTCCACCAGTATCTACATGGAGGACTTCGCAAATTCCCCGCCGTTTAGGTTTATCTATAATATCTGGAATCAAACCAACTATGAAAAATATCTGGAATATTCTCCATCCTTCATATCCACTAGCCTGTTTAAAGGTGGTGTTAAGAAGTTGAAATGCTCTTAATGCGGTTTTATCTGTTTTTAGAACCTCTATACCCTCTTCAAACCTATTTTTCAGATTCTCTAGATGATTTAGGTTTTTCTTATATTCTGGATCATTTGAATATGCTGAGTCAGCTTTCCATGAATTAATTCTCTTCTTGATTATTTCTCTTAAGTTATGTAGAGATTTTAAGTCATCATCAATTGATAAATCTTCAAAATCGAATTTTATCCCATTGATTGTAGTTCTGGGAATCAATTTCTTTTGTGAGAATTTGGAATAATGTTGTGTATAGATTGCTCTATTTTTTTCGTCGTAAGTTGCATGACAGTTTAAGCATCTTAATAGCGTTTCATAATGGTGTTCAAATCCCTCGTACTCATATTTATGTTTGAATGGTTGAATATCCAGTCCATGTAAATTTATCTGGAGATGGCAGTTAAACATAAATGTCTCATATGATTTATTTTCCTCGGTCTCATTAATGAAGTGAATCGTTAGTAGCCTCAATTGTTTGCCATCCTGAGCAAACAATTCTTTTTTCATTTGTATCTTTGCATTCCAATCAAAAGAGAGTTTTCTACTGGTTTTTAAAGTATCTATCTCGTTTAAGTAGGATTTTTCATCTTTAAGAGACTCCAAAGTAATTTCTTTCCCACCAGTGAATATTTCTTCATCTCCTAAGATTGATTCTATTACGTTACCAAAATCAATCTCTTTTTCATGGGTTTCTTCCGAAATGTTAAAAATCATCTCATCTATCGTAATATCTTTCCTTTTCCAAATCCTTGTTATCTCTACCTTTTCAGGGACAGTTTCATAATTCTTTTCTGTATATTCTGTTTGTTCTCGAAATGTGGGATATACTCTATAATAAAGGGAAAAAGTGGGGGTTATCCCGATTTTCTCATTATCTTTATCTGTCAAAAATTTTACAGCTAGGCTATTGTTTTTTACACTGCTCATAGTTCTCTCTTGGTTTGGTCTCTGTGTAGAATAATCGGTACTTTTGTCTCCCAAAGTTCCCAACACTATGATTTTAGAGGGTTTATCAGGCACTTCAATCCGTTCGAAGAGTAGGTGTGACCCTTCAAGTTTGCCTAAAATATCGTCTACCATGATATCAACAAATTTACTAAGTTCTTTTTCTATTGTCATCTTATTCCACCTTTGCTATTATTGCTAATGCCCAATGCCCTAATATTGATTTCGTTTCAATTTCGCCCATGATTTCGCCTAACGGCTGGCGGGTATACGAAGTTGCCGAATATAAGTATTTCTCAGCAAAGGCAATTTGGGCGAAGTGCCAAAGGCATGAAGCCGTATACCCGCCTGTTAGGCGAGTGCGATAGCACCGAAGCGAATGAAGTGAGCGGAGAGTACCAAAAACCAAATTAACCTTTCACTAACCGGAAATGATATTAATTTTTATTGACAAACTCAAGTAAATTCTTTTCTTTGAACATTTTTGAATCTATAAACCATCCAATACCACTTCGTTCACTTGGATGTAATAGAAAAAGTATGAATATTTTTTTGCTATCTAAAATAATATTTGTAACTTTATTTTCCGAAATTTGTCTATAAATATGTGAACGCCAATCATCATCTTGAAAAGACAAAGAACTTTTGAACTTTTTAATTATCCATGAACTACATTGACCTCCTACACTTATGATCATTGATGGTTTTGAGATCATTATTTCCTGTATTAAAAATGTATCTGCACATTTAGTTATATTTAACTTATTGTTTCTATATCCTTTGTCTTTTAATTCTTTTGCTAATGATCTGAATTTACCTGGACATTTAATAAAATGAGTCCAATAAAATAATCTGTTTTTATTTATAATGTCATTATAGAATTCATCACCGAGAAGTTGTTTTAGCCTATTTGGAACCCCACTTTTATTACTAAATATTGATTTTAAATCCTGTTTATTGTCCGTATTAAAATATTGTTTAGGTTGTTCAGTTATTATCATAACTTTATTTTTATTTGGATTTCCTTTAAATGCCACAGGTCTTATATTATTCGTAATTAATTTGTTTAACTTCCCATAACAATCATTTTTACCAGAACATTCCCTTATTTTCTTATATATGTCTTTCAACGATAACACCTTATATTAATTATTATTTGGTTTTTGGTATTTCGCCTAACTCCTTATATCCGCAAGTTACTGCGGATATAAGCCCTTTTTGGAGGTATATGCGCAGTGAATTGCGTATATACTTACTTTCAATACATCTAAGTTTATTTATCTTTTGTGTTCGATTCAGCTCTTTTTTTGAAATATATTGTCCAATGGACTCGTGATCTTCTTCATGTCCTGGTCGCTAACGTGGGTGTAAATCTCGGTAGTCTTACTGCTTTTGTGTCCCAAGAGTTCCTGGATATATCTAAGGTCCACCCCGCTTTCTAGGAGATGTGTGGCGAAACTGTGCCTAAGAGAGTGAATGCTGACGTCCTTCCTTATCTCCACTGTCTTTATCACATCTAAGAATATCTGCTGGGCCGTTCTGGTTGATATATGAGTACCTTTCTTTTGGCCGGGGAAAAGCCAATGTTCAGGAGCAGTTGCTTTGATATATGTCCCAAGAGTTTTTTTGGCAACCTCCGAAAATATGGTGTACCTATCTTTTCTGCCTTTTCCACCTTTGATATATATCATCCCCCTTTTAAAATCTAGATCTTCTACTCTTAGTTTTACTACCTCACTTACCCTTAATCCAGATGAGTAAACTAACATTATGATGGATTTATGTTTTATATTTTTAATCATCGAAATTATTTTTAAAATTTCATCTGCATTTAGCACAACTGGTAGTTTTTTATCTTTTGCTGGTCTATCGATATCGTAGATGAAATCCCGCTTTCTGAATTTACAATAATAAAATTTCAATGCACTGATCGCAATATTGAGTGTCGAGGCACTAACCCCTTTTATCTCTACTAAGTGAAATAGATAATCCTTTACATCTTTATTTGTGATCGTTTTCGGGTTTTTTATAGTGAACCTAATAAGCTCATCGTTATAATGAAGATATGCCTTTATCGTCTTTTGACTATATTTTCTCAAATTAAGTTCTCTCCTCAGGGTTTCAAGATATACCAAAGGGTCGAATTTAACATCGTCTTCTTTCTCAAAGATCGACTGCAGTTTTTCAACCAACCCTGCCGAATAGGGCACACTCCAACACTTCTCCTCAGGATGCCATCTAGAGCCCCAGATAGTTTTTATCTCCGCAATATAGACCGGGTTATACGGAAAAATCAACTTTAGCCTATTATCTCCATTTCTACTCATTCTGATATATACCGACATGTGTCGTCCTTCCCCAAATCTAAAATACTCTTCCACCTATATAATCTATAATGGGAGAGGTAAGCAAAAGTAAACCTTTGTCCCCGATTTCACATTAACTCAGTTATATCCGACATTGATGTCGTAAATACCTACATTTTGAGGTTGTATCCGACGTAATTGTCGGATATACCTATTAAAAGCTCAACAAAGAGAATGATCCAAAATCAAGTAATATCTTCACAGAAATATTTCATCTTTAGTAGAATTTTCACCCAATTTTTTTACTTTTTCGGTAAACTCTGTGGCTACTTCTTGACATCTGGGTCCCTCGGAAGCAGAAATCCAGGAAAGCATTATCCGATCAGATTCCAAACCGAGACTTTCAAAAAGCTTCTTTGTTAGTGCGAACCTTCGACGGGCTTTATAGTTCCCTGTTATATAGTGGCAGTCTCCTGGGTGGCAACCGGCAACTAGTACACCATCTGCGCCGCCGAGGAACGCTTTTATGATAAACAATGGATTTACTCTGCCTGAACACATTACTTTTAAATTCCTGACCGTTGGCGGCATCTGGAGCCGGCTTACACCTGCTAGGTCCGCACCTGCATATGAACACCAGTTACAAAGGAACGCTAATATTTTCGGCTCAAACTCTGATTCTTCTGACATGGTGAACACCTAATACCATACTTTAATCTTCAAACTTTTCCAGCTCTTCAAGCTCAAACATCTTGAGCGGGATCTCCTCTTCTACATCTCTTCCGGGTATATAGTCGAATACTCCTTGAATAGATTCTCCCGCCAGCTTGAAGATACCTGAAATCGGAATATTAGCCGGACAAGCATCCTCACATGTTCCACAACCGACACAAGAGATACCCATATGGGCTAATCGTAATAAATGGTAATACACTGTGTTAGGTGGTATCCGTAATCCACCCTTCCGGGATAGTTCGTGCTCAGAAAGTTTGTATTTAGAATTTTGTGAATCGAAATTACATAACTGGCAGTAACATATCGGGCAGACGGCTCTACACCCGCGGCAGCCAATACACCTTCCAAAAAGGTTTACTAACCCTTTTATCCCCAATTGATCTATGCCAATCTCGTCCGCGAGCTTTTTCTTCTCCTCCGCCCTCTTACCACGAAGTGTTTTAATCTCCGCGGTCTCGAGCTCGCTAACATCTGCTAGAGTAGAGCCCTCTAAACCTAAACCCTCAACTAACTTTTCTCCGTTCTCAGTGCTTAAAAACATGCGGGTCTCATTATCTATGCCCGTAGTTCCGAGCAAAGGCACTACTATATCTGCATATTTACTGGGTATGAACTGCTCACACGCCTTGCAAACTGACCTTATATCGCCGGGGATATTACACGCTTTAACAGCATCCCAATAATTTGAGATATTTTTCTCAATAGCTCCATTTATGGCGTGATCCAGAGGATAAACACCACCGCAGGTAGAACTTATAATGAAGATGTTCTCCAAATTCGCCTTTTTGCGTTTAACAAGTTCGATAAATGCCCTAAGCTCGCACGGTTTAATCACCACCGCAACGGGTTCCGAAACTGCACCATTTAGTGTAAAATTGGATAACAATTGCCCGGCATTAGCGGGCATTAAAGGATGAAAAGATAAAGTATCTTTAATTTCGTCCGGGTTAGTAATTAACGAATATGCTACTGAGCCATTTTCATTCACCTTTTTCAAGGTAAATACACCTTTCACCTTGCCACTTTCTAATAGAGACCTAAGTAAGTATTGAACACCTTCTTTTAATGGTTTATCGATCTTTAATTCTTTAGCCATTTTTCTTCCTCAATTTATACTAATCTTCAACTTCCTGGAGTTCTTCTTTTATATAAGTTGTTAATGGTCTGGGTTCTTCTAAATCCTTACCCGGGATATAATCAAATAGTTCTTGTGTTTTCTGACCAATCATACTATATATCTGGGCAACGGGGATAGATACCGGACACGCGTCTTCGCAGCAACCACAACCAACGCATGAGTAGGACATATGCATCATTCTACCCACATGGTAGAGCAAAATGTCAGGTGGAAACCTAATGCTTCCACTCTTTTTTGCTCGACACAGGTAATCATCAGGTGGATGTTTTATATTCTCAGAGTCAAAATAACACTGTTGGCAGTAACATATCGGGCAAACCCTTAAACAATTATGGCAGTTTATACATTGACTAAAAACATCGAGTAGGTTATCTATACCCGTAACCTTTGGGTTTAGATCCTGATAAACCTGGTCTCTTTTGCTCTGTTTCGTTTGAGTTAATTGATTTACTTTTACTTGCCAATCATTAACAGCTTTATCCGGGGCCAAGTCCAGAGCGCTCAATATATCATTACCCTTTTGGTTTGTAGGTATAAGAAAGATCTTATCCTTCTCGGCTCCTAAGATACCTATATGTAGATCCCCAACCGCTGAACCAAACTTATCACAAATCTGGCAAGAAGTACGCATAGGAGTATCGTCCATTTCTTGCACTGCAGTATTATATGTCTCTATACCCTTTATGGGATCCGCAAGATAGTCAGCCATCGGCAGAACACCAGGACAATCCACACTTATGAGAACCATATTCGTTAGGTTTACTTGCTTGAGTTTTGCCAACTCGATCGCTGCACTAATCTCACACGGGCGCATAATCGCGGCAATTTTTATGTTATTTTCCGTTCGGTTTGTCCTAGTTATACTTGAAAGTGCTTTTCCGCCTTGGACCGACATGATCGGCGGCAGCGGTGAAGCATCATTATCTTTGAGAACGGATTTATCCTGAACCAATAAATAAGTGAACGAATCCCCCGCCGGAACTTTTGCAGGTATTATAACAGCATCAAAACTATGTGCGTCCAATGACTTTTCCAATAAATCAAGTATTGCCTTTTGTGGCCCTTGTTCTGCTGAGATTACCACACCTTTTTGCTCTTTCTCTTTCAACTCCGAGGTGGTAGATATTGTAACTGTAGGTGTAGATTGAGCATTCGCATCAGCATTGTTCATCCAACCGCCTCCAATAGCTCTTGATAAATCTGCTTTGTGGTAAAATGTTTAAGTCTTGCGGCGCCAGATGGACAGGCAGCCGTGCAGTTGCCGCAACCTCTACAGATAGCCTCATTTACTACCGAAACATTATTCATTTCGTCAAAGGTAATGGCAGAATAAGAACAGACAGTTAGACAAGTTTTACAACCCGTACAATACTCTTTTGCAATCTCGGAAACCTTAACTTCGGGTTCTATTTTTTTACCGGGGATAAG
>CBFDAW010000145.1:0-7015 GCA_965602865.1 uncultured Thermoplasmata archaeon | reverse complement strand
GGTTATAATCCACGCCAATCGTAATTGTATATTCCACCCCATGGACCAGTTCGAACTCGCCTTCATAGCTCCAGTCGGCATAGATCGAAAGATTTTCGGTACTCATTCCTTCGGGCGAGGTTGTTATTACCGCGCGACTTACAGATGATGTCTCACCCTGGCTCACGGAATATATCTCTCGTGTCTTATCATGTATCTCAAAATAAAAAGCGCCCTTGATTACTTTGGTGAGGTATTCATCGGCGGTATAGTTTATCGCATAATCATATGCTACCGGATCGGAACATGAATAAGTTAGTTTGTCTGAATTTGTTGTGCTCTGGTCTAAAACATGCTGAACCTGCTCAACCACATCAACCGAATTACTTGAGCCGTAATCCGTGACCGGAAGCGTGCCTGTATTCCCATTCGCTTGCTCCTCTATTTCGTCGTCGGTCATGCCCCAGAACATACTGGTTTCGGGGTTCACGATAAATCGATATCTGCCCGTATCCTCGATCTTGATATTGTATTTAACCCAGCTTTCAATTACACCTTCGTTATCCAAATAATCCTGGCTGGTAGTTAAGGTAACCCCTGTTTCATGAATAAAGTTGCCATTTTCGTTTATCGTAGTATCCATTTTACGGTCGAAGTCTTTATTTAAATTAACCTTGGGATTACCCCATTCCATGAAATGGATGGTATCTTCTGCTTCCATAAGATCAAAACCACCGTACAAAAGCAGTTCTTCACCGTCCCAGAGCTTGTCACCATCGGTATCGATGTCCAGAGGGTCTATTAGGAAATCGATATGTAGATCTATATCCATAATCGAGAAATTGAAACTATCGACATTTGATGAAAACACCAGCGGAACCTTGGAGGTAGAGGCTTGACTGTTATCTTCCAGATATCCATTTATTAATTCATTTAAGTTTAATGTGGTTTCGTTTACCATCAAAATCTTCGAACTGCGCCAATCGGTTATTCCGTCGTTACCCACGTCTAATTTATATTCCTGGTTATAATAATAAATACTGGAATAATTTTCATGGCGGTATTCGAATACCACATCCGCTTTATAAATAGCCGGATGTAAGTAGGAATTATGTTTAATTTGTGTAATCGCCTTATGTCGATCCATAGTTAGGTCGTACCCGAATATTCCACTGCTGTAATTGGAATCGTAGACAACAGCATCTTCATAAATATCGATGCTGTTGAAATTACTATCAATGAAAATGCTGCTGAAAGCTTTGATATCATAAATTCCAAGAACATTGAGATAAATTTCCTGATTTGTCCCCGGGGATTCGCTGGAGACTTCTTTTGTGTAATTATTTCTAAAGACCACATAATCTCCATAGATATTTACGCGATCTTGGGTGCGTCCACCGGAGATCATGGTCTTCGATACATCAAAATAACTTATTTTCAAGCCCATTGTATTATATTTGTATTTATCAATCTGGTTGGTATATAAACTCGCAATAATTATGTTTCCGTCATTGTAGTTATCTTTATCGTAATAAGAAGGATCCTGTATATATACGATTTTATCCTTGTATATCTTCGGCTGAATTTGATCAAAACACCATGGGTCGGATTCAAAGCTGCCGATTATACAAATCTCGCCCGGGTCCGCTATGTCTTCGTCTATAAGAGGATTTAATGAATCCCCGTTGGTCGTATTTACGCCCGGTGTTGCACCCTCGAACACTACGGTATCGTTGCTCGCATTGAAAAAGCCATCAGAATCCTCGTCTATTATTATCTCATCGATCCCAGGGTCATAATAATTAGGCGTTCCTGCGGGGTCATCAGCCCAGCAATCATTGTCCGTGTTTATCAATTCGTTTGTTGTTAGGTTCATATCTAATTTTTCTTCATCGATTGATCCGTCTCCGTCATCATCGGAACCGAACCAAGGTTCATTGAAATTGTAAATGCCGTTATCGTCCACATCAAGGTCGTACATGTAGATGTCCCAACTTGACTCTTTTTGCCACCAGATCTCTTTTTCGAATTCATATATCCAAGTATGATTATAGCGTTTATTATTACTATCCCGACCACCAAAAAGCAAAACCTTGTCGGTTCCATGAATAGTAGCCATTGCATGCCAATTAACCATATCGGGATTTCCGTCCAGTTTCAACTCGATCCAGGCGTCATCACTCAGATCATATATCCAAGTATCCCCAGAGGAATTCCCACCGTCTCCGCCAAAGAGTATTACCTTATCGGTTCCATATATTGTTGCCATTGATAGTCTGTGTCTTGAGCTTGGTCGATTCAATGGCTTTTTCTTGGTCCAGGTATTTTCACTCAGGTCGTATACCCAGGTGTCTCGCTTTTTATTACCATAACTACCGCCAAAAAGCACTACTTTGTCTGTTCCATGAATTGATGCTAATGCAGAATGTGCCCTGGCGGCTGGCTTGGTGTCTAGGTCTTTCTCTGTCCATTCATTATCACTCAAATCATACACCCAGGTGTCATCATAAATTTCACCTCCATCATACCCACCGAAGATGATCACTTTATCCTCACCATAAATGGTTGACATTGAATGGTAATATCTTCCACTTGGAATATCATCTGGAGGATTCTTCTTATTCCATGTATTGTCGCTCAAATCATATACCCAAATATCATTAAGTTTTTTTTCGCCATCGTATCCACCGAATAATACTATCTTATCATCATCATAAATAGAACCCATTGTATGATAAGCCCTGGCACTCGGTATGTCTCCACTTGGTGATTTTTGTGTCCAACTATGGTCATTGTTGTCGTATACCCACGTGTCCCCTACATATTGGTTTGGACCTGTGCTTCCGCCAAAAAGCACTACTTTTTCGGTTCCATAAATAGAAGCCATTGCATGAACAATTCGCTTTGAAATTAATGGCGATTGAAAATCATCCGTATTCCTGGCATCCTGCCAAACTATTCTATCTTCGTAGATTGCGGGGTTGATTTGGTTGTATTCCTCATCGCAAATTACACGAACGGCGTCCTCGGGATCTTGTTCATCCAAATCATACATCCAGATATCATAATCATCTTCAAGAGGATACTTCTGTTGTTGCCAGACTATGATATTATCATATATTACGGGATTCAGTTGGTTGCAATTACTCGGATAAAGCCGCTGCGGTTCGTTATCTGGATTATCCAGATCATACTTGATAATATTATAAAGAGCATAATTCGATCCGAAATTTACTTTAATCTTAGTTACTTCCGGTGTATCATAAACTCCCTTTAAATATATTTTAATTGTAAAGTTTTCAGTTATATTATTAAATGATCCGTAATCTAAATCTTCATCCTCTATCAGTGTACTAGAACCCGAGGTTATATCGGTCTCATATCGTGCCTTAACTTCAGCACTTATTAACCATTCGATTTTATCAAGATATAAATTATAATTAAGATTTCGATGATAAATAGTGCAATTTTTCAAATATATTGGAGAAAGTTTCTCGATTTGCACGGATTCCCAAACTCCATCTGAATAATAATATGTATCCGCGATCAAAATGTCATCAACGAATAGCTCGTCCACTCCATTCGAACCATCACAATTTATCACAAAATATGAAAATATTGGCATTGGATCGAAAGAATATGATAATCCACTATATTCCCATGAACTTAATCCTTCAGGATCCACCCAGATCTCATACTCGCCAGGTGAGTTAAATTCCAGTCTTATCCCATACCATACATCTATATCAAAATTATACCCCGTATTGTCCCAGGGACCACCTTCCACAGATACAGCAACTTCGTGATTGCCAGGATTGCCATTATTTGTTCGGATTTGAATTGTGGGTGTTTCCCAATCAAATTCACAAAGATTGAAATAGATTGAGCTTTCATCCGACCAACGGCAAAAATAAAATTCAAAATTTGCCCCTTGGAAATGATAACCTGTAAAATCATAAACTATTTCATAAGGAATCCCATCATGATTTACACAAAATAAAGAATTATAACTATTATGACCTTGACCGTCCACTTCACAGAGTTCAGGTTCATCATTACCTACAAACCAATTATCCTCATCATCAAGAATCTGGTACCCCGCTTCCCAGAATTCAAAATTTTCACTGCCCGGCTGGGCAAGAATTAAGTCGCCGTCATCACCGGTAGTACCACCATTACGTGAATCGGTATAGCTATGCATACCTGCATCGAAATCTGTGGTTGTTGATATAATAGTTTTAATGTCAGGTTCTACTTCCTCGGACCAGACTACAATATTTTCATAGATATCAGGTGTTGTTTGATTTCCGTTTGTTAAAAAGTGCGGGAAATTTGATAGCGGTTTTGAGGAAAAGTTATCTGCTTCACCGCATAATTTCATCGAAAACGCGGTGACATATGAACTCGATTCCAAGTTGACGGCAGTCCTGTAAATGCCGTTGATAAAATCTTCTTCAGTTAAATATTTTGCCGAATATCCATCAGCGAGATAGTTCTTATAAATCTCAGATGTCTTAACGAACATGACTTTATCAATAAGTAAGGAAGTGACATCATATGACCAAGTATCGGATATTTCACGACACCATCCATCAGCACCACCAAACATTATAGTTCTTTTATTAAGGGAATCATAAACCATTGAAGAATACCTCACTCCGGTTGGGTGTTTCATGTAATTATAATATTTCCATGTGTCAGATGCATAATCGTAAACCCATGTATCATGAAAGTAAGGCGTGGAATAATATGTCAAAGCGGGGTTTATATCAGTCCCACCGAAGAGTATGGTTTTATTTAACATTTGATCATACGCCATTACATGACCATACCGTTCTGTGGGTTTATCTTCACCGGGTGAACCACCCGTACTTTTTTCCCACCAAGAATTTGAGGTATAATTATAAACCCATGTATCATCGAAGTAACTATTTACACCATTATAACCTCCGAAAAGGATTACTTTTTTATTTATGGAATCATAGACCATTGCATGATATAATCGTTCATCAGGATCATATTGTGTTCCACCGTCTCGTTTTTTCGTCCAATTATTCGATGTTGAATTGTAAACCCAAGTCTCATCATTAGGACCACTGGAATCATTTCCGCCGAATAATACTATTAAATTATTGGTTGAATCATAAACCAATGAGTGCCCATATCGTCCCGATGGATCATCGCCCTCCGTTGAACCGTCTCGCATCTTTTTCCAAGTATTATTGTTTACATAATATACCCACGTTTCATCGTTATAATTAACATCCCAACCTCCGAAAAGAACTATTTGTTTATTTAAAACGTCATAGACCATTGCATGGGCCCTTCTAGCCGAGGGTTTCAAAGATGGATTCTTCTCTAACCAATTATCGGATACGACATCATATACCCATGTATCACTTAACTTACTACCTATGCCTACATTTCCACCGAATAGTACGATCTTGTTGTTTTTTGAGTCGAAAGCTGTTGCATGCATTCCACGTTCGGATGGTTTTGTAATGATATTTTTTTGTGTCCAAACATTAGTTGAAATGTCATATGCCCAAGTTTCATCATTTCCCCCACCGCCGTATAATATCACTTTATTATAAATCGGATCATAGACCATTGCATGACCCCATCGTGCGGATGGGGTGGTTGTTGGTTTCATTTCAGTCCATTCATTCGATGATAGATCATAAACCCAGGTATCATCATAATTTATTTCCAACTCCGGATTATCTCCTCCAAAGAGTATAATTTGGTTAGTCGCGGAAGCATATACCATGTCATGCCAGGCACGTTCTGGGGGTGAGATTTCAGTATCCATCTCCGTCCAAGTCTCAGATGCTACATCATAAACCCAGGTATCATCATAAATGGACGAACCACTTTCAGATTCATAATACCCACCGAATAGTACAACTTTATTATTCTTCGAATCATAAACCATTTTATGCCCGGAACGTGCTGAAGGTACATCTCCAGCATCTACTTCTATCCAAGTATTGGTTGATAAATCATAAAGCCAGGTATCATCATAATAAATTGGATATGAACTACGAGATGATTCATAACTTTGACCACCAAAGAGCACAACCTTCTTTTTATCGGAAGCATATACCATAGAATGATCAGTTCGTGCATCGGGTTTAGTTGTTGGATATTTTTCGATCCAAGTATCAGTGATCACATCATATATCCAAGTATCATCATAAAGATCTCCACACTCATCACACTCCCAACATTTAATCCCACCAAATAAAACAGTTTTCTTTTTATTGGAATCATAAGTCATTGCAGGGGCATACCTTGGACATGGACTTATTACCGGTGCCTTTTTAGTCCATGTATCGGATGCCAAATCATAAACCCAGGCATCATTTTTTGCATTTCCACCGTCCATTCCACCAAAAAATATTGCCTTATTGTTCCAGTAATCATAAACCATTGCATGACCAAAGCGCTCAGTGGGATCTGCATTGATTTCTTGCCAAGTATAAGATTTATTCGTATAATCCTTGATTTGGAGATAAAAGTCCTCGGCAGACTGTGGGTTAAAATCCAGGTGATACCATTCATATTCGCCCCGTACCGACTCGCAGCTTGTTCCTACGCTGCCACTGGCATTTCTAATCTCTATTTTCATGTCAAAGTACGCATATGCTACATTATCGATTAGTGCACTGATATTTAATGAATCAGGTGAAATACTATATACTGTTACACCTACTAATAATCTAATTTTATCGAAATGTTGAATGCTCACAATTTTTCGTAAATCATAAAAATCCTTTTTGTACACATTATAAACATAGAATTTGGCTTGATCATCCATGCATTCGATCTTAAGCATATAGTCCTCGATATTCCCGAATTCGAAATCCTCGGGGATAATATCGTCGTATAATGAGTTATTACCGATCCCTATCTCATATGTTTCCGGAGCATACGAAGTAGTATCCGCGTCACAAAGACCGAAATATAAGCCGATTCCGCCCTTTTCAATATGTGAATACTCGCTTACTATATCGTTGATGCCGAAGGATAAGAA
>CBFDAW010000144.1:0-7030 GCA_965602865.1 uncultured Thermoplasmata archaeon | reverse complement strand
ACATAATCCATTTTTAAATAATTTCTTATCTACAATTTGATGGTTACGATCTTTAAATTCTACACCACGGTTCTTAATCATCTTTTTTAAAATTATAACTTTTTCTTCATTTATATAAATAATATTGGGTTTTGAAATATTAGGAACGATTGGCATAAATTTGTTCGGATTCGGTTTATGAAGATCATTTGAATTATCGATTAATCCTACATTTGGGGTAGTGCTTGGATAATGATCCGAAGTTCTTTTTTTATTCATTTAAACCACCATAGAAATACTAACGGAAGCATATACAATATTCAGCTGGTAAACTTGGTAAAAGGTAATTACGAGATTATCTCCATCTTCCACAATATTATAATCACTTTCCGTAATACCCGCTGATGAAAGCAAAAATGTGATATCCTCAATGATATCATTTGCATTATTAATAGTAAAAATGATATTGTCCCTTTTTTGAGTAAATTCCAAGTTCCATATCATGTCAACGGTTCCCTTTATACTCACTGAACCCTTACCAAAAGTACTGCTCTCTTCACCTGTCAAATCGATCATCAAAACATTAAGATAAATATTTTTATTGTGATATTCAACTTTGAATGGAACTTCCGAAATTATTCCATTTGCATTGCTCATAGCAACTAAGTTCATACCCCATTTAAAATAAATCTCCGCGTTCTCGTAGTATAAATTTTGGCTCTTATATAAAATGCCTCCCGATGAAGTGAGATTTACAGTGCCATTTGAACTGGTTAGATTAAAATAATCACTATTCGGAGAGAACTCTATCTCACCATAGGATTCCAATTCCGTGCCAAGTATATATCCATCTGTTCCTAGATTAAGGTCCATTGTAGATACCTCACCTATGGCATCTTTACTTATACTTGAGCTTAGTTTATTAGTAAAAGATGAGAACTTGTATTTTATATCCCTAATGTTTTTAGCTTCGAGGTTGGAGCCCATATCGGGAACATAATATGCATAGACCACCGAGAATATAGATATCAAAAAACCCATGATCATAATTGCACTAACTACATTGGACACAGCCAAATCATCATTGAATATGTTTTTCCAAGATCTACTTTTACTCTTTCTCATCTATCTTATTCCTCCTTTATTAAAAAATGCGTAATTAATCGCTATCTTTGTGAAACATTTTTTTTTCCTGAGTTTTACTCATCATTTCTTGTTCGGCTATCCATTTAGAATGGGTCTTCCATTTCTTTTTTGAAGGCTTGTATTTATTCTTTATTAGGATAGTCCAAAAAAGCATGAAAAATATTATTAATGCTATTACTGCGCTTACCTGACGAACATCGAAAGAATCATTCTCGGTTCCTGAGTCCTCAATTGACTCTTGGATTACTCTAACCCAGAATTCCTCTGATTTTGTAATATTATGATACCTCACCAAACACACACCACGATGGTACCCTAGCTCATTAATGTGGTCCGTGGTGACTTTAAATTGATTTTTAGTAAAATCTGTCTTTGATTTATCTAAAATATGTACTGTAACATTTGCATTTGAAGTCAAATGCACTCCATCGTATGTTATCCAACCTATGAGATCCAATTGTTCGTTAAATTCTATATTATATTCTTTAGGTACAGTTATAATTAATTTCGAGTTTTCATAAGATACTGGTATTGTGATATTCAGCACTTTCAAGGCATATAATTTAGTTTTCAACCCCGAAGAATAGGTTGTTATGTTAATTTGATGCGTACCGAAAGTGAGATCCAATGGTAAGCTAATTTCATATTTCTCATTAAGATCAATGATAACTTCATCATTATAAACACTCTCATTATTATCTAATATTAACACGGTAACAAGTATTTTCCACTCGGCGTCCACTGAAATATTGACATTAATTTTGCTATTATTAAATATAGCATTCATATTCAGTGAATTCGCATATGGTTCTGATAAAATCTCTAAATTCTTTTTAGCAACTGCTTGTAATTCACTCCCAAACCATGGTATTGAAACTACCGCTTCAATATTATGTATCCCAATAGAGAAATCATTTGAGGTTAAGAGATACTTGCCAATGCTCGATTCCAATTCAATACTGCCCTTTGAAATAGTCTGGTTGTTATCAAATATAATAAAATTTACCATAGATACATAATCCGACCTACAAGTTACACTTACCTCAATATATGCAGGTTCCAAATAGATAGTACAAACTGATGTATTTATTTTAACATTAACGTCTGGTTTCTTAGGTAAATTTACTATAAAGGATAGCTTTGATGAAGGTAATTTAACGGCGTATTTGATCCAAATATATTTCACTTTAACATGGTATTGCCCAGTGATATCTACTCTGGATTCCATAATAATTTCTGTTGTCGCATTAGATTGTAATTCAACGGCATATTCAACATTATAATTTTTCAAGGAATTTGAGATTATAATTACCACCGAACCAAAAGCAAAATATTCACCATTGTTTTTCAAAATAACAGTAATATTGAATTTTTCAAAAAGTGAAGGAGTTGAGGGGGAAATATCGATGGATACTATTTGTGGAACTGGCCCGGGCATTACATTCATCGATGTGGTTGTATTTAGAACTTCACCCTTATTAATATCATCTATGAATACTATAGCCAGTATTCTAAATTCTGTCTCTAGTGAAATTGGAATAAAATCTATAGGCACTATAATCTTCTTCGTAAAAGAGCCATTACCCAATGAGACCTCATAGGAACCAACCAATGATTCGTAGTGAACCAGTAAAAAGCGGATATAACCAAAATCACTATTGATATTTGCATTAATATCGATACTTAAATCTAATGTTGTAGAAATATTTTCATAAACGTTGGCTGGTTGTTGAATCCCTAGTAAATTGATGGTCAGATTATTAACTTCACTTTTGTTTAAATTTCTGGGGCAAAATGGTGATCTTGATTCAGAGTGTTCTTGGCTAGTAACCAAAGGTGTTTGAAAAGTCTCAGGGGTATCATTTATATTTCTATGTATAGCTGTACCGCGCGAATAGATTTTTTGTACCTCTGCGGCGGTTAGTGCCCTGCCATAGGCAGTAATCTCATCCAGAGTGCCATTAAAATATTGAATGTTATCTATATCACACCCCGAGTTTTTCGTCCTCACACCTATTAGAATATATGGTGCCGAGCCATAAGTGTATGAATGAGATGTGGAAGCGATTAAGGTACCGTCTACATAAAGCCTTCCCGTGGTACTAGTTCCTGCTTGTGCAACAAAATGCCAGTTATTATCTGCATAGTCAGATGATGCTTCTGCATAACGATGACCACCACTGTAGAATCCTGCGGCAAGATTTCCCGAGGATGCACGCCAACCCACAGGTGCTTCGGCTGCACCGGAACTTGATGGATTCGGATTATCACCCCACATCCACAGTGGGCCATTTGAAGATGTGCCAGTTTTAAACCATCCTGTTACTGTAAAGGTTGCAGAGCTGGTACGGATGCTCAAACCTGGCGGCTGGATATAATCATCACTACCATCAAAACTTAAAGCACTGTTATTGATACCCGATATCCAGGTGGCACTGTGTATTATTCCATCATAATCACCATAAAAATCATTTGCAGTTGACCCGACATTTTCATCCAGGTACCATAACGCAACAATTTTACGAGTACGCGTGAAATTATATGCTGATTGTATCTCGGAAACGGTTAAAGCTCTATTATAAATTGTAACTTCATCGACTACACCAAAAAACGTGTGTGCAGGATTCCAGTTATAACCTATCATTAAAGATGTTGAAGAATGTTTAATGGTTTTTGTCTCATTGACCGAGTTATCACGCTCGCCATTTAAATAAATGCATATTTCTTTTTGATCATATGTTGCCACAAAATGGTACCAAAGATTAGCTGCTGCTGAAGTAGTGCTGTAAAGGGAGGTCATAGAATCATCTGAAAATGTAATTCTAAATCTGAATTTGTTTTGGTCAGTTATGCTGGATCTATAACCTGAAACCTGCGCAGCATTTCCAGTCTTATCCACAATATGATTCCAACGATTAATAACCACAGGTTTCACCCATGCAGAGATTGTAATTGACTCTGGATTCAGGTCCAAATCATTTCCACAATTTACATAATCTCCATTCCCATCAAAGTTTAATGCATTTCCACTTATACCCACAACTCGAGATGCACCGGTAATAGTTCCATCATTACTACCAATTGAGTCATAAGTAGTAGAACCAGAACCTTCATCTAAATACCATATTGCAACCCTACCTTGTTTAGAAGCATTATAATACGATAATATCTCTGTATCCGCTAAATCTTTGCTGTAAATTATGACCTCATCGATGGTTCCTGCAAAAGCCCAGTTGTTATCTCCCCTTAAACCTATTCTCAGATTAGTATTCGTTTGAGTTGAGCCGCTTAGTGAATTATATACTGTAGTGGTTCCAACTTCAGTTCCATCAAGGTATAATTTCATACCCGAAGCACTACTTGATCCATCATAAGTAACCACTACGTAATGCCAAGCGTTATCGGTAATTGTGCCAGATGTAGTTTGATAAATATAGATACTATTTGATGTCCATTTATTTATCAAGAACATACTTAATCTATCCTGATAGATCATAAATTGGTAACCGGTATATGGTGTTCCACCCATTTTAGCTACAATTTGTCCATTAGCATCTGTGGTTTTCACCCAGGCACCAATAGTGAAGGCATCAGTCTGGTCAAAACTTAGACTTTCATCGTTGCCGCAATCAATAAAATCATTACTACCATCAAAATATAAAGCATTGCCATTGATGCCAACGGTCCAGGTTGCACCATTAATAGTTCCGTTATTGTCATTAATGGAATCATAAGCAATTGATCCCGAATTCTCATCAAAATTCCAGTGTGCAATCCTAGCATCATTTGTTGTCTCATACAATATCAGAATTTCTGCGGGTGTTAATATCCGGCTATAGATCGTAACTTCATCCATTATTCCTAAAAATGCTTGACTAACATCAAAGTCATTACCTACATTATCCTGTTCCTGGCCCATAACCAGTGAACCACCGGATGTTATGCAAGTATTAGGAGCCAATGTTCCGGAATAGACCGATATGCCATCTTTATAGAATTCAGTTGCACCATTTTCACCTAGCCAGGTTACCGCAAATTGGTGCCACTCACCGTCATTACCGGCAATTCCCGTTGAAATATAGCTATTCCCACGGTAAATTTTAAAGGCTTGATAATCATAAATAAGAAACTCATTATTCGAGTTGCTTGTAGAATAAGATATTGGTGCACCATTTTTGGTAGTATCAGAGCTTTTCATCCAAAAAATTGCCGAAATCTCATTTTGTGGAAAATTAATTAACGGATTTATTCTTACATAATCATCGATTCCATCGAAGTTCAATGCAGAACGATTAATACCAGCGGTCCAAGTGGCACCATTAACTGTGGCATCATTATCACCCATAGAATCATAAGCGATTGTTCCTGAATTTTCGTTAAAATGATACTGTACATTAATTCTTGGATTTGGTGGGGGTTTCGTTGAATTGTAATCATAAAATATCTCTTCGGAGTTCAATATTTTCTTATAGACTTTGATTTCATCCAATGTACCTTTAAATGCCTGGCTAGTATCAAAAGCATTTCCTGTATTATCTTGTTCTTGGCCAATAACAAGAGAACCCCCAGTAGGTATTGGTGTTCCCGCTGCTAATGTACCCGTATATACAGCTACCCCATCTTTATATAATTTAACATTGCCATCAGAGCTTTGCCAGGTTACTACAATATGGTGCCATTCACCATCATTCGTTGCAATATTTGTTGATACAAGTTTATTACCGCGATAGACTCGAAGTGATTGGTAATTAAAAATTAAAAATTCATTATTTGAGTTACTTGTGGCATAAGAAAATGGTGTGCCGCTCTTTGTAGAATCCGAACTTTTCATCCAAAATGAAACAGTGATCTCGTTAGTGGGAAATGTATTAAATGGATTGATAATGATATTATCATCAGACCCATCAAAGGTCAAACCTGTGCCATTAACTCCATTTACCCAGCTTGCGCCTATTATTGTTCCGGAATTATTGTATCCTGAAGAATCATTTGCAATCCCCCCTCCAGCCTCATCTAATTTCCAATTGATCAAAAGATCATTTGAATAATAAGTAAAATTGATTATCAAATGAATATTTGTAGTATTATGGTTCTTATAAGAATCAACAGCATGATACTTAATCGAATAATTTCCGTTTTCTGTATGTGGATACACTATTACAGATGCACTGTAAATTCCATCGTTCCCTTGAAAATCATAACCTATACCATCATCTTTCAAGGTGGTATTTAACCCAAACTCGGAGATGGTTGCAAAAACATTGGTAATATCAGATGCGCCGTCGATATCGGTGACATTAACTGATAGGTTGATGATTGGTGGTGTATATGATGAACGCTTAAAAACTAAAAAGTCATCGAAATATGCTTCTTGCTCGGCACCGAGCCCAACTGCACCGCTTCCAAGTCTTGTTTCGTTTGCGATAACCATCCATGAGGATGGCTCTGGTTGAGTGCTTTGCCACATTTTACCGTAAAAATTATCACCGGTGACATTAACAAGCATCCAGTAAAATTTACTAGCATTTACTGAAAAAGTTATATTAGAATCTCCATTAGCATTTGTCCAACTACCATCTACCATACCTCTAAGAAGCAAGTTACCATTTTGTGCAACGAGCCGCCAAAAATTAAATTGATCCTGAAATCGAAATACAATTGCGGTCCTATAACCGGGCCTAACCTTTACACGGAGAGTATAATCACTTTCCGTTGCTAAACCGGTTAGTATCTGACCATACAAGTATGATGATGGATGTTTTAGCATTATATTGCCGCTTACATTTTCAAAGTCCCAGTGATCTCTATTACCCATCTCTCCACTTTGCCAGAAATAGTCATCAAGCTCTCCATCTGTAAAATTATCTTTTATTATGAATGTATCAAGAGCAACTTTTGAAGACAT
>CBFDAW010000143.1:0-7043 GCA_965602865.1 uncultured Thermoplasmata archaeon | reverse complement strand
CATAATAATAATCGCGGTGATAGCTAGTGCAGTATACCGAAAGAAGACCAGATTCGCTGCAGAAGAAGTGTTTCTGATACACAAAGGTGGGACTTTAATTAACCATCTAACTCGGCATACAAAGGCGAATATAGATGATGTAATCTTCTCCGGAATGTTCACCGCAGTGCAGGAGTTCATTAAGGATACATTCGTTCAGGATACCGATCAAAGTGATGATTCCGCCGAGGATAGTTGGGTGCTGGATGAACTCAAACTCGGGGAGAATAAGATCCTAATCGAGCGTTCCAAGAATGTTTATCTTGCCGTTATATTCTCAGGCAGTGGTTCAAAGCGGTTGCGGCGAATTGTGAACAGGTTACTAGCTAAAATTGAAACCAAATATGCTAAGATATTACCAACTTGGGATGGAAATATCACTAAACTTGCCGGAACCAAAAAGATATTAAGCGTGCTGATCAAGCCACTGGATGAACCGAAAGGAGTAGAAGGACCAAAACATATCCCAAAGTTACAAGAGCCCTCTATAGGTGGGCAATTTTCTACACCATACACAACCAAATCGACTCCACAGGTCTCTGGTACAAAAATGCAGACCGTGCCGTTAGTAAAGGCTACAACTGTTCCAACTACGCCATTAATTAAGAAACGACCTCCGATTAAATCCAAAGAACTACTTAAGTGCACAGGTGATTTAATGGGTTCAAATCGGCCAGGTTTGGCAGCCTGGAAGTTAAATGAAGGTAAGGGTAGATTTAACATTACACAAAAGACAAGTATTGATACTAATCGTGCTGATATTAATCAACTGCCAATGGCGTTGAACATTGTCCCATTAAGGCAATTTCATGAAACCGTTGCGATTAAAAAGCCACCGCAACCACCTATTGCGCGTGCTCATTTAACAAGTACTACCCCACACACAAACGGCTCCACACAGGTATCCGCAAAACCCATCAAGATTGCGACGGTTGGAAGCGATAAAAAATTCAAACTTGACCCATCACAACCATTACTCCATCAATTGGCAAAATTTAATTAAGCAATATTATGAAGTTTTGATTTCGGCTCCTTCATTATTTGCAGGGGTATAAAACACACTCCCAGTTTGTCCATGGTTTTCTAAATACCGTTTCGTTTCCGCAACTAAATCAGAGGCTGCCGATTCTGATTGAAGCATACAGAAGGTCGCGGGACCAAAGGAGGATAAACCGGTCCCCGATGAACCATGATTTTGGAAAAACTGTTGAAGGTCTTTAACAAACTCATGCTGGAGTTCATTCTCAATACGCTTGAAACCAACTTTCTGAATGCTGGATATACCAGCACCAAATTGCTCTATATCATCTTCGGTTATTGCCGGTAACATTTGCATTAAAATAATTCGAGAGAGTTTTTCAACCTCTGAACTGGGAATAGGACAATGTTTATTAAAAATTTTAATCTCCTCAGAACCGGATTTTCCCTCACCAGTGTCAGGTATTGCCACCACAAAATACCAATCCTTTGGCACTTTAATACGATTCACTAGAACTGCAGGTTTTGCATTGGAATAATGTGATGGTAAAAATTCAGGTTTTTCAGATAGAATGTGCCCACCATCTAGAATAAAACCGCCACGCTCATAGGCAGCAACACCAATGCCTGATGTCCCACCTCGACCCACGATACTAGCAAGCTCATAGATTGTATGCTTATGATTCTCAAGGATGGAAAATCCATGTGCTAAAGCCAATGAGAGTTGAGTCTGGGAACCTAAACCAACGTGTATGGGGAGCTTAGATTTTAAATCAATTTTATAACTTTGGGTTAATTGAAGTTTGTTGCGCAATCTCTCCAGGACCTCGGTGATAAACCCAGGCACCACCCAGGTCGGATGCTTACTAATATTTATCACCCAGCTGGGTTTCGCAATAGCTACTCCGATCCCTCCATCGATGCGGCCAAGCTCTCCGTTAAGATCGATTAGTGAAAAATGTAACCGTGCCGGTGTTCGGATCCTTACTGTCGTACAGTCAGCGGGCATTTGATTTGATATCCCCCTATGAATAACTAAAGATAACTAAATACCGAATTCATAGAATTGAATACTCAAGCAACAGGGAATATCATTTTAAGTTAAAAAATTTATTATTGAATAAAAACTTTACTGGCTTAATTTCTTCCGATTGGAATTATGCCATTTCTTCGTAATATAGATAAGAAGCCATCATCTCATATGCCACTCCATTGTCTCGCTGGTAGAAATTAATCGCCGAGGGCCGGCCAGTCTTTGGGTAAGTAATTTCGCAAAAACATTTCGCATAAACATGGAATGTCAGCTCAGATGGTAGCGATTCTTGGAGATCATCACCCGTGTCATTACCCATTAAATTGAAATTGATTGAACATGGTGTAGTACCCGATGAAGTTTCATTAAAACCCGGGGTAGTTATCGATACTTCAACTTCATCGGCGGGTGATGCCCCATCTGAGCCAGTATGAGCGTCATCATAGTCTGAAAAGCTTAGTTGAACAGAAACTGAATACACGTTCGTATCATTTAATACAATTGTTATTTCACTATCAACCTCGACATAGATTTGGTCGTTCTCCCTTGCCTCTGCTGTTCCGGATTCTAACCAACCAGTTTCTGCGGGGTATTCTCCAGTTGCCTCTTCAAATTGTGGACCTTTTGATCCCTTATCTTCACTTTTTCCAAAGCAACCGGCAAAGGTAGCAGTTAGAATTAATATAATAGAGAGAATAATCAATAATTTCTTATTCATATTTCCACCTATAAGCCTCATTCAGTAATTCGATAACAATTCCCATATTGTTTCCATTGATTTATAAGTTTTTCGTAATAATAATATAAATGAATAAAATTTTCATTATCATAATCCAATATGTAATATTTAACTACCGCCAACTTCAGTCAAAGGGTAATTATCAAATATATGGATACCTATTACCTACTTAAGATGGAAATAATTACATTAACTTCAGATTTCGGGGTAACCACTGAATATACTGCCGCTATGAAAGGTGTCATTTATTCTATAAACCGTAAGGTTAAGGTTATCGATATCACACATTCAATACTTCCACAAAACATCCACCAGGGTGCATTCGTACTCTATTCGGCTGTAGATTTTTTTCCTGAGGCAATACATATTGGCGTGGTGGATCCTGAGGTCGGCACTTCTAGATCTGGTTTGATTTTCAAATGCCACTCAGGTGTATTAATTGGACCAGATAATGGTCTATTATTACCTGCCGCTGAGAAATTAGGCATTGAAAGAGTATTCAAAATCAACAGCAAGGAGTTTTGTTTGGAGAATATTTCGTCAACCTTTCATGGTCGCGACGTTTTTGCACCGATCGCGGCGCATATCTCCTTAGGCATTCCCATAGAGGAAATGGGCGATGAAGTTAACCAGTACCACAAAATTGACCTGTTCGATATTGAAGATACTAATGATAATGTAATCGGGAAAGTTTTAAATGTCGATGATTTTGGAAATATTATTACGAATTTCTCACAAGATATTGTCGAGAAATATTTTGATGTGGATGAAACAATGCTGGTGACCGCTGGCCCTAAACAAGAAACGTGGAAGATCCCATATAAAACCACATATAATACAGTACCCGTAAATGAACTACTAGCTACAATCTCTAGCTCGGGATTTCTTGAACTGGCGGGGAATCAATGCAGTGCAAAGGATGAATTGAATTTAGAGGTTCGTGATAATATAATGATCCAAAAATTAAAAAAATAGGTAAAAATAGACTCAAACTAGATATTTGAAATATTTTTTTTTGATAATATTATTCACTGGTTTCGGTTTCTACATAATCATTATATCGATAAGAATAATCAAGTGTCCAATCATTTCCCAGATCCTCGGTTAAACGTATACCAAGTAATGGGACTCTCGCCGAGTCATCACCACAGTTACCCGCTTCTATACGGATTATCCAATCACCAATATAATTGTCAATAAACTCTGCCTCTTCATAATCGGGCAACGACGCTGTGGCGGTTACTGTCCCGGAAGTACTTAATTCAGATTCTTCCACGGTCTCATGCTTCGGCGATATAATGGAGACTTTGAATTCATCTGGTTCGTTCGTTCCTTGAAAATATTGTGATGGTTCGTCGGTCCAGTGTAGTGTGCAGCTAATTTCTAACAATTTTTCTTTATCAATATCAATGGTTAGATCAGTATTCGAATTCTCCGCTGTAGTGCCAGATTCGGAACCTAAGATCGAAAGTTCCTGTATTTCCCTATCAGTTACCGTACCTAGATTTGAAGTTAGTTCTTTAAGTGTAGCTTCATCTACCACTTCTATTGCATTTGCCTCGAAATTAAACACCCCTGCAAGCAAAATTGTGATTATTATCATACCCACTATACCGGTTTTCCATTTATTTTCCTGGGTTTCAAAAAGTGTTTTATATAACCTACTTAAACTTGACATATCCAATCAAGTTCATAATTATTATTATAGGACTTATATCTTTCTATTTAATAATTAGTTAAAGTTTAAATATCAGTTAACAATTATCATCAAATAACCTGGTGTAAACAATGGCTAAGGGGAGTTCCGGAAATTCCGGTACTGTCAAATCATCGCAATCTGGCAGTATAAAGAATGTGATTTTAATTGTCCCACTAGTTGGATTGTTAATACTCATCTTTTTATTATTAATAAATATAGAAATGATTCCTTCGTATGGCTTGGATTTTGATACTTGGAAGAATTTTTCTATGATAATTTTATTGATATTAATTGTAGTATTGGTATGCATCCTCCCCCTCGGTGAACAATCTAAAGCTGAAGAAGTCATTGAAATAACTAAACCGGGTAGCGTAAACAAGGTAAAAAAACCAGCAAAATCAAAGCCCACTACGATGGTCACCGTGGAATCTATTGATAAACCAGTAGAATTTATTCCTTTATCAAAAGAAAGAGGTGTAGGTAAACAGGAAAAGATGAGCACCGCCACCTCTCAACCAGAATCAACCGCAACCGGGGTTGTTACTAGTCCTGAAGAGGAAAAAAAAGAAATAAAAACCGCTGATATTATTGCCCCTGCCGCTAAAAGAGATAAAGTAATACCCAAAGTAATAAAATACCCTCTTGAGGTAGAAGGTGGCATATATGGAGATACATTTATTGATGTTGACGAGGAAACCATGCTAAAATTACGTACACTGGTTGTTGATGATATCTATTTATTATAGTAAATTATTATAATTTTTATAATGATTAATTTTAAGTACTATAAATCAGATGTGGGGGACTACTTTTCAAGAAAGTAATCAATATTATTTACAATTATTAAAAAATTAAATTTATCTAGAGGTGTAAAATAATGGCAAGACTCCATGCACGTTGCAAGGGAAAATCCTCATCCACTAAACCATATCATGTTGGTGTCCCAGAATGGATTCCCATGCAAGGTTCAGAGATTGAAGAGCTCGTAGTGAAATTGGGAAAGGACGGGGTGTCCACAAGTGAAATAGGTTTAAAACTACGAGATCAGTATGGTATACCCTCAGTACAATTAACTACCGGTAAAAAAATTACAAAAGTCCTCCAGGAACATAATATTAACTTTACCCTTCCCGAAGATCTAACAAATTTATTGCGTAAGGTCCGAAATTTAGATATGCATTTGAAGAAAAACCCAAGAGATAGACATAATATACGGGCTATGCATCTATTGGAAGAAAAGATAAGAAGGCTAGTTAGATATTATAAAAGTAAAAAAGTTCTACCTAGTGATTGGAAATATGATATCTCCACTGTTAAATTACTAGTGGAATAATAAAAAAATGCTCCGTAAAAGAAATGATGATTAACGCAATTTTTTTATTTTTTTTTCTCTAATTTAATAATTTTATTAGTGATCTCTTTTGCACTTTTAATGCCAAAGATCGGGCTGATCACTTCTTGAATGATGGGGATTAAACTAGGAATATCTTTGGTGCTAAGGTCCTCAGCAAGAATTTCGCTAGTTTCAAAGTGTTTTATCAATATATGTTTACCAGTTTCGCCCAATTTATTACCAATAATTTCCATAATCGAGTCCATAATCGATTTTCCCCGTCCTAGAAATTGGTTTACAAGAGGTACGTAAGTATGTTCCTTAATCATTATGGATTCACTAAGTGGGAATAAAAATGTTCGTGGTTCACTTGCTAAGAAGTTTTTGTCACGGTAGATTCTTACGATATCATCATTTATATGTTGATATTCACTGAAATTTTTATATGCTGCTAAAATAATTTCATCTGTATTACTGGAAAGATATAAGAAACTGGGTATTTTCCACAAAATTTCGTTTATCAATTCGGTTCGTGCGGAAATACTTCCGTATGATTTAAATTTCAAATGTGTTAAAGTTATGAGTTCAAAACCCATTAGGCTTAGATTGGGTATTATACGTTGTTTTATAATGGACTGGGATTCAAACTTTTTCCTGATATTATTGATTGAAGTCGCTGATATTGATATTATTTTATTGATTGCAAAATCAGATAGCTCAGGATATCGTACCAGAGCTGAAAATACCTCACGTTCTGCCTTTGTTAGTTTGAAATTTATTTGTCCGTTGAACATTAGACCATTGGATAATTCATTCTCAAGATTCTGTGAGAGATTTTCATTGGAAAAATTTATAGAAGAATTTACTTTAATTGTATTTGGTGTCTGAGTGGTTCTGGTAGTTAATTGTTTAATTAAATTTTGTGGCATCTCTGATGAATTATCTATTGAATTTTTTTCCAATTCAAAAAATTTACTAATAATCTGGCTATAGTCGAAGAAATTATAAATTTGAGTTAAACCAAATGGGAATATAATTTGTTTTTCTGAGTCTTCTTGTAATTCAAATTGATGCTTATTTATTCTGGTAATTTCATTTATCTTTTTAAGATTAAGATAATTTTGAAAGAACCCTAATGAAATCCACGAATCGGGGGCATTTAATAGAAAGAAAATATTTGGTATTCGTTTATAAATATTGCCTAGAATAACACTGGGTGACT
>CBFDAW010000142.1:0-7084 GCA_965602865.1 uncultured Thermoplasmata archaeon | reverse complement strand
AAACTATCCTTTCCACCACTGAATGATACTGCGATTGGCAGTTGGTATCTTTCTATACTAGCGGAAATAAATTTCTTGGCATTGGAGACTATTCTATTGAGTTCAGATCGGTTGGATTTTATAGCGGATAACCAAGACTTTTCATTGTCAATATTAAATTTTATTTTGTTATCAAACCTTTTCGAATGCTCCGGGTGTTTACTCGAACCAATGGCGATTGGCTTAGGTTTATCTCCCAGATCATTTTCCGGTTTACGCTGATGCCAGCGGACCTTTACTGATACACCTCGGGATTTGGATAACATCTCGGTGGTTGACATATATGCACTCCCAACGCCGAGTAGCTCACGAGCATTTGATAATACCAGAACCTCATCACCCACCTCGATGCCATCACTTGCGGTTGCAACTCCGGGTGCAAGCGCACTCGAGCCCGTTAAAATCGGATTTATCATCTACTATAATATACCCCTTCGAGATATTCTTTAAAAAGCGCCTAGCACCAGAGATCCGCAAAAGGAATCTGAACCGTTCTTGGCTTAAATCATACTTTAATGCACCCTGGACCTGACCAGCAAAAATCACCTCATCTAATCTATCGAGGTCAGGTGCTCGGTTCAAAATCACTACACTATTTCGTGGTATAAATTGCTCGCCGCAACCATTGCCAAATTGGTCATCTATCTTTTTTTTAATCAATTCAATATCGAAATCAAATGCAGGTCTAATGTCTCCCGGTGGAGTATATATGACTTGATGCGTTTTTTCACCACATACCGAGCATCTCTTTAGATTTAAAATTGGTGTGATGCAGTTATTGCACCACCGTAGCACCATTTTACCTAATCTTACTGCGGGCATGATAACACTTTTTTAGGATTATAGATAATTATTGATTTAGTTATAATAAGTTTCTGGTAAATAGAATTAATATATGCTAATTAGCCTACAAGTCGAGAGTCGAGAGTCAAGAGTTGAGAGTCGGGAGTCGAGAGTTAAGAGTCTGGGATGAGTGGTTGATGAAGGGATGGACCACTTCGATTTTAAAATGATAATAATCGTTGGCTGGAGCTGGGGAAGATCCAACCGCGCCCTAGGACCAGCGTGTAATTTCATTAACACTACATAGTGATCTTCCCCTCGGACCAGTGATTAATATAATCGTAAAAACAAAACGGTCGCACTCTCGCACCAGCGATTATTTTTATTAACCCTGCGTAGCGGTCTCCCCCTATCACCTTAATAAGTATTTATTTATCGAATACGGTCGATTTACGAAGCCCATAATACTTTAGCTCAAGTAAAATAACTCATCAAAACTTACACCGATTTGTAAAAAGAGCCGATTATATTTTAAGCCCATTACTTTTATATCCTATTAAAATATTAACGTGATGATTGGTTATTTGTTCTCCAAATTGTTCAAACATCAATCAATTGCTTGGAATAGAAGAATTATTTCAACCACCATTTGAAAATATAAATTATATGACAGGGGTCAGATAATGAATTTTATAACGAATAAAAAAATTTTTGCACTTTTTTCAGTAATAATTTTATTGTCAGTTGTATTTCTTAATATCTTCCCAAAAAGCTCCGGTTTAGATCCGGCAATAATAGGAGATGAGCCGCTTAATAATGACCCTGTGCCACCCGAATTCGGTGTCAACGGCACGGGAGCCTCGGCGACTACGGGCGACCTATTTACTTTCTCGATCAATGTAACAGATAATATATCGGATGTAAGTGTAAATTACACTTGGGTTGGTGCAGGTAGCCAGTGGGTTAATAAATCTATGATTAACCCAGTTAGTAACATGTGGATTAACATCAGTACCATGCCAACTTTCGTTACTGTAATCAATTATTATTTCTGGGCAATTGATTTCTCAAATAATACAAATATAACTGGTCCTGGCTTTATTACCGTATCCGACAATGATCCACCTACTTATAACTCTAGCTCAGAGAACTTTTCAGCTAATATAGGCGAAGGTTTCACGATTTACGCTAACTTTACCGATAATTTGGGTGAAATTAATGTGGACTCGGCAATAATATATTATAAAAAAGAGACTGTGGGGATATTTGATTCTGAATTAATGACCAAAACAGCCCCTGGCGAGTTCGAAATTACCAATACTACCATGGGAATCGATACTTCTATGGATGACACTGACTATTATTATCAGCTCTGGGTAAATGACACAATGGATAATAATGAAACCTATCCAATTGGTTACAATTTTTTGATATCTGTAATAGATAATATCGCCCCAACAGCCGCTAATGGTTCAGGAGACATTTCGGTATTCTGCAGTACACAGTTTACGATCTATGCAAACTTCACTGACAACTTAAATGTCACATCCGCAAAAATTTTCTTTAGAACAGAATCAGATCCTATTTATAAGAATACGACTATGATAGAGCATAGTGCATTAGATGGGAGTTTTTCGGTGATAAACTCCACGATGGGGCTAAATATATATAATAATACTCAAAACATTAGTTATTATGTAATCGGATATGATAAAGATAAAAACGAAGCACACTATAATGATTCAGGCGGCGAAGATTGGAATATTACCGTAATAGATGATATCAAACCAACACCCATAGAAGGGTCTGGTAGCTTTTATGGAAGCACGAGTTACCCGTTCGATGTGTGGGTAAATTTTACAGATAATATTAACGTTTCAGGTGCTGTGATTTATTTTAAATACAAAAGTGACGCTACGTACTTCCAATGCAATATGACACCAACTAATTCCAAGGGTGAGTTTAGCGCTTCCACCGATGATCTTTCTGAAAATTCCGATATTGATACAACATACTCATTAGAATCCATAGTGTATTATATTTTAGGATTTGATCCTTCAAATAACCCGGGGAATTACACAAATTTAGGTGTTGATTGGGAGATTAAAATTAATGACACAACTCCACCGGATATCATCGACGGTTCTTCGGATTTCACCGTAACTACTGGTGAACCGTTTACCATTTATGCGAATTTCTCAGATAATATTAATATTTCACATGCGGAAATATATTACAAGCGAAAAGGCAGCGAGGACCCATGGGATTACAAAGCTATGGATGAGCCGGTGGGCAAAAAGGGTAATTTCTATATCACAAAACAAGAGCTCGGCGTAAACACTTACAATGATAATACTGCAATACAATATTATGTGATTGCACATGATCTAAATGGTAATATTAAAAATTATACGAAAACAGGCGGGAGATGGAAAATTACGGTAATAGATAACGACCCGCCAGAATTCCAGAGTGGGAGTGAAAATATCTCGATAGGTACTGGGGACACATTTAATGTATATGCAAATTTCTCTGACAATATCAAAGTCGAGAGTATTAGATTCTTTTACAAATCTGAGAGCTGGAATCATTGGGAGTACGATATATTTTCCACTGAGGATGAGAATGATGATAATGTCTGGGAATTTAATATCTCGAGTTCTGAGCTTCATTCTATGGTTGAAACCTATAATGACGATTCAGATTATTTTTTCCATATCAAAGCCAATGATGGGAGTACTCCATACCCAAATATTATTAATTACACCTATGGCACTAATGGCTTCAGAATTATGGTTAGAGATGATGACCCACCTGAGTCGACGAAACCAAAGGGCTCTGGTGATTTAAGAGCTACCACGGGCGAACCATTTACAATTTTTGCTAATTTTACGGATAATATCGAAGTGGATTTTGCACGAATCTATATCCGCAAACAGTTGGGAGATGCCAATTACCCGGCGGGAGTTAACATGACGGAATCAAATTCGGATTCTGGGAAATTTTCTATTATAAATCAAGATCTGAATATTAATACTTCATTGAATGACACTGATTATGAATATTATATTGCGTGTTATGATACAGTGGGGAATCAATATATTTACGATACTAATGATGAACCTTTCGAAATCGAAGTTATTGATAACGATGAACCTATCGCAATTGCTGGTACCAATCATAGGATCGAGGAGGGGACCACCGTTGAATTTAATGGTAATCTTTCATCTGATAACATTGGCATAGTTGCATATCAGTGGACATTTACATACGATAATTTGGAAAGATATTTGGATGGTGTTAAAACTAGTTTTGAATTTATTACAATCAAAAATTATGAAATCAAATTAACAGTTACAGATGCTAAAGGAAATGAGGGTACCGATACGCTCTGGGTTAATGTAACAAATAAGAATTATCCACCAGAAATCGAATCGTTTAAACCTGGGGACGATGAAGAAGTTTATGCATTTCAAGATGTCAACATATTTGTTAGATTTAACGAAGACATGGAGATTGACGAGAATAATGTTGGATTCTTTTTTATGAATGATTCTGCGAACAATCCGGTTGAGGGTAGTTTTGATTGGTTCACTGATGAGGTAATGGAAATATATCAGCTGACCTTCGTACCCGATACACAATTAGAATATGATATGACATATACCATTACGGTTACAGCAGCTGTTTTTGAGAAATTTGAAGCAGGGTTGCATTTGAAGTCCGGAAAGACCTGGACCTTTTCCACATACCCGGAAGATAGTGACGGGGATAAACTACCTGATTGGTGGGAAGTTAAATATTTCAATTATATCAATGAGGTAGGTCCGGATGCCGATGATGATAATGATGGATTCACCAATTTGGAGGAATATTTAGGTCCAGATGGCGAACCAGGTGGCGATGATTCGACCAATCCAAACGACCCAAACGATTATCCGGCTAAGAAAGAAAAGGATACAAAAACACCTTTTAATATTATGATCGCAGTAATTGCGGTGATATTTATCATATTAATTTTAATAATAATTGTCGTAGCAATAATGGCCATGAAAAAGAAAAAGGCTGATGAAGAGGAAAGTAAAAAACCAAAACCTATTGAGCATGAAATACTCTTTGAAGATGGTCGTGGTTTACCGGGGAAAAACCTGTATATACCACCTGAAGCAGATGCGGGTACCGAACAAGAGAAAACATCTGACAAATCGGAAATACAAATCGAAGATGTCCTGGAAACTGAGAAGACTACAACTCGTATAGAACCTGAAACCGAAATAAAAGAACCAGAGATGGATGATTTTCATGTTGATGACCTTTCAGAAGAGGGAGAGATCCCAGCACTTGATAAAGAGAGCCTAGATGACATGGAGCTTAAGGATTTGGATATTGAATCTGAGCCACTTGAAGAAGCAGAGATGCCAGCCGAGTTTGAGTTATCCGAAGAACAGCAAAAATTAATACAAGAGTATACAGAAAATGGAACAAAATATTATGAAGAGAAAAAATACTCAGAAGCTGTAATTGAATGGCAAAAAGCGTTAGATATCGACCCAGATCAACCTGAGATATTAAATTCACTTAAAAATACAATGGAAAAAATTAAGAAATAGATTTATCATTGAAGAGAATATTTATACTTTTTTAGCGTAAGTCTTTGTTTTGTTGCATCAATTTTTATTATTATACTCAAATATTATATTCAATTTTGTGTTATGGGTAATATAGAATCTTAATCAATTTTAAATATTTTCAAACAAATTTTAATATATTTTTAAATATTTTATAGAACACAATATATTTATATATTTAGAATTCTTTTCTATATAAAGAAAATAATAATGAATAATTAATAATTAGCGAAGGGAAAAGAATTGGTCTATCTGAGGTTTGTAATTCATTCGAAGATTGTTTAAATAATTTATATGGGTGAGACCCGTAATAATTCGAACATAAAAAATGATGTTTAAGCTACTTGATACGCTTTCAAATATTATTTAATTTGATAATTATTATCAGAATCCAAAATTCACTTCAATAAATATAAATTCGAAAACGCAAATAAGGATATGAACCATTGAAATATTATTTCAATACTGACTATTTATATTTAGATTGATACTCAGCAACAGTAAGTCACTTACGGTAGTGGATTAATGAACCCAAGGAGTTTGAACAAGGGTACCAGGCCTAGAAGGAATATTAAACACATTAACCGTGGTAATCTTAATTTTAAAAAGCATCCATATTATGCACGAAAAAACCTAATGCCCGAAAGAAAGATGCTTAATAGGAATAGAAATAGTTTAATCAGTGGGTTAACCAATGGCAATGGTCTCACGAACGGTAACGGGCTAACCAATGGCAACGGTCTCACGAACGGCAACGGGTTAACCAATGGCAACGGTCTCACGAACGGCAACGGGTTAACCAATGGCAATGGTCTCACGAACGGCAACGGGTTAACCAATGGTAACGGTCTCACGAACGGTAATGGGCTAACCAATGGCAACGGTCTCACGAACGGCAATGGGTTCATAGACCTACATAAAATACCACATAGTAAGAGGAAACATAGACTTATCATAAAAAAAGAAACTTTAACTTCGCGCAGACGTAAAGAAGCATTGATTGGCTCTATTGTTTTAGCAGTCTTAATTGTTGCACCACTTTCATTATTTTTAATAAATGATTTCGAGTCATCCAAAGCAATCCGAATCGATGGTAAGTTCAGTGACTGGGAATCCGTGCCTTCTTATTCAGATAATAAAAATGATCAGAATATCCCTGATTTGAACATTCAAGAATATAAGGTTAAGAAAGAAAAAAATTTGTTATCCTTTTATGTTCGCGTGAAAGGTAAATTATTTAATAATGTCTTTAAGCATCCTTCTGATGATGTAAAGGACTCGGGCACTTTGAGGATATTTATTGATTCTGATATAAATCCTTCAACAGGGTATACATTTGGTAGTCTAGGTGCAGATAAATTAATCGAAATCGATGGTCATGAAGGTTCTATACAAAATGCATATTTAAAAGAATTTGATCCAATGGTTCGACTTAGTAGTGGGACTAGACCAGATAATGATTGGAATGGTTGGAAGCAGATAGCTCCTGTCCACGCTATATGCTCTGATAATGAACTGGAGACACAGACCTATCTTAATTCGAATACCGATGTTCATGCACGAGTACACCTAGTAGATTTTAATAATAATTACGATTTATCAGATATTGTGTTTGGCAGCGAATCGGGCGCATT
>CBFDAW010000141.1:0-7088 GCA_965602865.1 uncultured Thermoplasmata archaeon | reverse complement strand
TTTTGGTGTTTCCGGGCTAATACCTATATACTCCGCCACCTTTTCCAGCTCGCAATTACCCAGCTGGATACAGCATTTTTCGGGATCGGGTACGTTTGCCGAGCACTGTGTTCTCGAGCATCCCTCCTTTTGCGCACAAGTCAGGCAGACATGCGGGTGATCCTTTAAAATAGAAATTAGGTGCTCTTGCCGTTTGGCTTTAAGCTCAGGTGTATTTGTTTTCACGCTCATGCCGTCTCTAACTTTGGTGTCACATGATGTGTGCTCACCGGGCTGCCCAGCTATCTCCACGATACACAACCTGCAGCCGGAATATGGCTCCTGAGAATCACTGGTGATGAGCTGACCGCTGTAATAAATACCACTTTTCGACGGCTTTAATTCATGTGCCGTTGTGAGACCGGGGCGCGAGCATAACCGTGGAATATATATTCCCGCCCTATCTGCTGCTTGTAATATTGTTTCGTTTGGGTCTGCGTCAAGCTCCTCATTATCTATTGATATTTTGATTGGCATGGGTGTACCCCCTTGCTACGTTTATTAATAGACGGTAACTTAAGTCTGGTAAGAAGAAGGGTCTTTTAACTAATGATTATCATTAATAATTCTACCAAGAATGAGCAATGGCATTCGGTTCGCAAGCGGCGACGCACGGTAGCTGCGGCCGATCGGACGCGGGCTTGCACGGACCGCATGTGTACTTGATTTTCTTACGCTCTTCTTCGACAACATATGCAACTTCGTTCTCGTTCAGCGGGTCGTTTTGATCCTCTCCCACTGCTAGTACATTCGCCGGGCATGCTTCGACACATTTGCCGCAGCTAGTACATTTATCTGTGTCAATGGTGATAAAAAATTCACCGGAACCATCTTTATAGCCGTAATTCGCTAACATTTTTATTACTTCCTGATTTTATAAATCTTTAATAATGATTTTAAGTCCACGGTCGTCAGTCGTCGGTCATTTTTTATAAATTTCATTATTTAAATCTCTAGCCTTTTGCCAAGCCTTAATTTCTTCAAATTTTTTTATTGCTACCATATTTATCATCTAATGCTGATTGGTTCTTAACTTCCTGACCGTTGACCAACGACTGTAGACTAATTATCGTTAATTAATTCTGGACTTACCAGCAATCAGTAAATTATTATTGCCGTCCTTTGCCTTTCTGCACCAGGGTATAGCCAAACAGGCCTGCGCCTACTGCGCCAGCAATTTGAGTATCCCACTCGGTTTTCATGGGATCCAGTTTAATGATCTTCATTAGCCTATCTATTACACCCTTATTCTTCGCCATCCCACCGGTAATGGCAAATTCCTTCTCGATGCCAATTCTCTCGATCAGTGAATAGATCCGTTCTGCCATTGCAGCACAGTACGCTGCCAGTACCTCGTTGACTTCCCAACCCTTGCGAAGTAATCCGGTTGCCTCGGTCTTTGCATACACCACACATGTGCTCGAGACCGGTATCGGCTCCTCTTTGATTTCAAATGACCGCTTTCCAACATCGATGATAGGAACCGAAAGCAGGTCTGCAAAGACCTCCATGCCCCTACCTGTACCAGCAGCGCATTTATCATTCATTAGAAAATTAATAACCTTACCTTTTTCATCACAGCGAATCGCCTTGCAATCCTGGCCACCGACATCTAAAACGGTTCGGACTTCGTTACCGTAAATAAAGTTAGCCCCCCTGGCATGGCATGCGATTTCGGTGATCGACCTATCCGCCATCGGTACATTGACCCGTCCATAGCCCGTTCCTATGCAGTAGTCGATCCTAGATTCCGGCATATCAGTGCCTTCAAGGGCATAATTTAAAGCATTTTTTGCACTCTCGGGGCTGTCCGAACCTGTGCGCATATTCGAATATGTAAAAATCTTGCCATCGGTTACTATCACCGCCTGGGAGCTGACAGAACCGACATCGATGCCGGCGGTTACGATCTTTGCATCCTGCCATTTTATGTCCGGAGCTTTCCAATTGGACTCTGTCCATCGCCAAAATTCTTGTTTCTTTTCGTGCTCTTCTTCCACCATTTCTAAGCCCCCTCCGCTGCAACCACAGCCGCACCAACGGCTGCGCCAAAGGCAGGGTCAGCCGGGATATATATCTCATCGACTTCTAATTGTTTCCTTAACGCGCTAACGAAGCCCGGGTTCAATCCTACCCCACCCAGCATGACGATATCTTTATTTACCCCGATCCTCCGAATCATAGAAACGATTCGACTTGCCATGGCATCATGGATTGCCTTGCTGATATCTTGCTTACCGGTCTTTGCATGGATCAAGCCAACAACCTCGGATTCGGCAAAGATTGCGCATTGTGCGTTCATAGGTATTTCTTTATCGGATTGGTTAGCTAATGGGCCCATCTCCTCTAAATTAACTTCGAGTGCCCTTGCCATTGCTTCGATAAATGCACCGGCGCCAGCAGCGCATTTTTCATTAATGGCAAAATCAATTACCGCGCCCTTTTCATCGATCTTTACCGCCCTACCCATTTCAGCACCGACATCGGTCACAGTTCGTGCTGACGGGAAATAGTGATTAGCCGCCTTTGCCATCGCTTTTACCTCATTAACCTTTACATCCGCCTCTTTAATCTCCTCCATCCCCGCACCAGTACCGCCAATCTTTTCAATGTTCGACGCATCAAGACCGGTATCCTTTAAGGCAGCTTCAAAGGAAGCTTTGATGGCGGCGGCTTGATCAAAACCGGTTAAGGAAGAACCCTTACCGATTATCTCTTTATCTTTAAGAACAACAGTCTTTGTGTTCTTTGCACCACAATCAATTCCAACAGTTAACATGCTATCCTCCTCAAAACTTTATTTTACAATTTTTAATTACTTTGACATTGGTTTTTCCAGTCCAAGGCTCTCCAGGAAAATATCAAATCTATTTTCAGTGGCTGCCAAATCAAATTCTCTCTCGTCACCCATGTTACCTTCATAGGTCATGACCTTATTACCTCTTTCCAGTAACCCGAGCCGGTTTTCTGCAATACCCACCGAGAGTCCTTCACAGCCGCGGTTATAATGCAGAATGATCCCATTAAGTTTCCAGTTCTTCGCAATGGCGTCCATCATCTGGGTTTTGTATTCGGGGCTGTAGTAATGCTGGTACTCCGGTTTGCTCAGGTGCCAATCTGCAAGCATCATGCACGCCTCCTCACGCGTCTGTGGTTTTTCTTCGGGCAAGGGTCGTGGCCGAAGATCGTTATTTTCCTTATCGTATAGCCACATGCCTTCCAGACCAAATGTATATAATGACCCGACCGAAACCACACCCCAGGTTTCCAAGTATCGATATATCTTTAAAAAGCCCCAAGGTGGTTGTGTATCCGACATAACCCTTGCTTGTTCGTTCTCGACCGCTGCGATTCCACGGTCAACTCGATCTTGCACCTCCGGAAGAAGGTCCTTTTCATAAAAATCCGCAAATTCTCCATTTGACTTTTGAAGTGTGCCAAATACATAGAGTGAATAAATGGATTTTTCATCGAGAGGTGCCGGTATGGCTCGGTTTAGCATACATATTTTAGCCCAGGTATTGGTGGATCTTATATCATTCCAGGCGGCTTCGAAGAATAATTCATCATTGAATGTTCTTCCGGTGACCTCTTCCATCCAGTTAATAGAATCCAGCATCTGGTCGGCTACATATTTAACCCTATGTTGATACATTTTGGGAGCAAACGGCGTATATGGTCCTGCGCCTACATCAATAGCATACAGAGGCACATCACCGCCCTCAAGCTCGCAGGCATTTTGATACCATTTGGCATGAGAGCAGCAAATATGTTGTGTATACGCAAAATCAGCCTTTGGAAACTCGCCGCCAAAGGTATATTTATTTTTTAAAATCGAGCCCCAATAATTTCTCATGTACGAACAAAGATCGCGAGCGAAACCGTAATTCTCTGTAGCTGCCAGAAATTCTGCGGAAAGTGGTTTATTAAATGCACATGATGCGCCGTATGGCTCACCGGTCACCCAATAGACATCTCTACCAAGTCCCATGGGAACCGCATCTAACGCCCATGCACTACCCATCACCCTAAGACCTCCGCGCTCGTGGGCTTTATCGAAGTTTTCATAAAATTTTCCTCTTAACTCTTTAGCCTTATTCCAACATTTCAAAGGTTCAGTGGGATATTTCGCCATTTTTATTCCTCCTCATTTATCCTCGTCAAAATAGGTCCTCCTCGGCTTCAAGCGTTTCCAAGAATGCCTCGGTTCTAATTGCAAACGGTCCGGCAGCAACCGTTACATCAAACTCCAAGAAATATGTGGGAATACCATTATTTTCCAAATGTTTTCTAATAAAGGGAATATCACATTCATGGGGGTCGCAGAATTTTTGTTGAATTACAATGGCACCGTCAACGTTATACTCTTTGGCAAATTTCAGGATCGTATCCAGCCTGGTTCGTTTTGGCCAGTCCTTCGATGGACAAGGTGTTCTTGATACATACCTTCGGGCAATTGCCTCTAATGGGTCTTCAATGGTCGTATCAACCTCATCCCAGAAATACCTTGTAGTGGTGCAATGCTCTTCCACTACCACGGTACAGCCCACCGATTCACGCTCACCCAGTGTCTCGATCAATTTGAGGTATTCAATATCATCATTTTCGCTTCCTACCAGCATGATCCTTTTACCGGGGTCTCTCTCCAATTTTCTTGTCTCCAGTTCCTTTTTTACCTGTTCTGCTACATCGATAAATTCCCTGGCGTCCGTAAAGAACTGGGCACAGGTCATATACATTGCCTCGGCTCCTGTAATGGGTGGGTTATCCTGTTTCCTAAACTCATAGATCTCCTTCATGACACGTCTGGCGTTGTTCATTATTTCTATACCGCGTCTCAGGTCGTTATCTGTAATTTTTTTTCCGGTCAACTCTTCCAGTTTTTCTATCAGGAGCTTATATTCTTCCATTAAAAATGGAATTGCTCGCTTACTTTGGACATGGCTTGGCATCGGTAGATAATAACTCCAGCCGGGGTTCTTATGTAGTTCCCAGCTAGTAAATGCTTGCCTGAGGTGAAGACAAGATTGGCCGATTGTTATCCCGTCAAGATAGTCGTATTTGCCTTTAATTCCCTGGGCTAACACATCCCTGCAAAATGGGCAGAACATGCCAAATATATGGGGTTCCGTCACATCTTGCGGTTCATGGGAACCTAATATCCTGACAGGTAATACATCGAATGCATAGAAAATCTCCTCGGGTGTATATGTGCAAAAATACCCAACGATCTTCCTACCGGTTCTTTCTTTATACTCCTTTTGGTACTCATGTCTTTTCTCATACCATTCTTGAAACTTTTCTATCAATTTAACCTCCTCCAATTAAAATTAGATTTTGTTCTCCAAATTAATGAAATCGCTTCTGTCGAAGCCTATTGACTTGAAAAATGCCAGCAAGTCACCAGAGTCCCAGCGGACAGATGTAAAGATATGCTTAACCTTTTTCTTTTTAAAGGTTTTCACAAGTTCATTCCCCAATTTCTTGCCAATACCGCTGCCCATATGCCGCGGGTGAACGCCAATAACCTCGATCCAGCCGCTGCGCGGTGCACCGAAACCATAGACTTTAATATCTCCAAGCATAAAACCCGCTACTTTACCATCAACTTCGGCAACTAGACTGGTTTCTCCTGAGTTTTTGATGTAATCTTCCACCAGTTTGCCCCAGTCCTTATCTGCTTTGGTATTAGTTATTGCTTCTTGGATTTCAAATATGGCTTTTTTATCCCGAAGTTTTAGCTGGCGGATCTTGATGCCGGTCATTTATATTTCCCCTGATAGGTTCTCATACTTTCAAATGGTCAAATCTCAATAATCCCTTAATGATTCTATTCTTAATCAACTCTGATAATCTTAACGTGCTTACCCACCCAATCGGGTGGCAGGTAGACGCGACCGGAATTTCCACTAGGCTTGACCTCTTTATCGATCATTTCTTCGCCGAAGACCTCGAACTTAGTCTTTCTAGCAATATTATTTTCAGCCTCCGCCATAGAGTTCCCAGCCTGTTTTGTGAATGTTTTGGTATTTTAATGTGGTTATAATGTAACTACTATTTAACTATTATTTAACTACATTATAACTACATTATAGCTATATTGGGATTTAAAGTTATTGTTGGTTGATGAATGAAAATCTTTGAATGAATTGATGAAGTAAGGATGGAGTGTAGAAAGTGGATGATGGAAGATGAGGTGAAAAATATCACAAGTATTATATGTAATAATGATAATATTAGTATTACATGCTGAACATTAAATACAGTAGACATGCTAGAGAACGAATGGTCGAACGAGGAATCTCAGAAAATGAAGTTGCAAAAGCAATACAAAAAGGAAAAAAAAGAATCCAGGATAATAAAATCATTGTCGTTTATACATATTTTGAAGTGGTGTATAAAAAGATTGGTGATGAATATTACATAATTACTGTACTTCTTAGATGGTGATGTTAATGAAAAAATGTCCAATATGTGAAAAAGGAAATTTACAAGAAGGAATTATTGAAGAAGAAATGTTCGGGATAAAATTGGGGAAATTCAGGGCAGAAATCTGTGATAAATGCAACGAATCATTTATTGATGAGAATGCTATGAAACAAATAGAGAAAAAAGCAAAAGAATTAGGCATATGGGGCTTAGCAGAAAAACTAAAAATTGTAAAAACTGGAAACTCACTCGCTATTCGTATTCCCGCAAAAATTGCTCATTTTTTAAAATTAACTGAAGGATCCGAAATTGTTATGTATCCTGAGGGTAGAAGTAAAGTGGTATTTGAGATTACTTAATAAATAATGAAATAATTTGGTATTTTCTTTAAGTTTTGGATTTTATAGTATTTATTAATACGGACCCAAAATCAAAGAAGAATTCAAATCATTTGGGATGAGATGAGGGGTAACATTAAAGATAGAAAATGATATTCCCCTCTCTTAGGTATTACGAAAATCGTAATCTAAAATTGAGAAAGGGGAGGTATATCTCTCAATTTAAAACGGTTAACGAGTTATAAAAAAATGGAGAATAATATATTATAAGGTGGTCCTATG
>CBFDAW010000140.1:0-7117 GCA_965602865.1 uncultured Thermoplasmata archaeon | reverse complement strand
TAGTTCAATGGGTCTTATTAAAAGACCAGGAGTATTTGGCAAAAATTTTGAATCTACGCCTTAGTATGTGCCTGGGGACCGAGATTACAACTAGATACGGTCGTGTGGATTTCATGTTTCGAGTGGGTGACCAGAAGTTACTGGTAATTGAGCTCGAAACCGGAATCGATAGCACTTCGAAGCTGAAGCATTGTATGTCACAAGTTGAAAGATATATTAAATTAAAGAACCAGTACCGAACTAAGGCACTAGAAGTTGCTATTGTATTTGCCAAAGATAAGACACCAGAGAGATTTATTTTAGAGCTTAAACGGTTTGCAGCAGAGACCGGGATCATATTACGAGCATACTCTATCCAAAATGTTTTACAGCTTTATAATAAAATGGTGAACCAATTGAATCATACCTCTGGAATCTCTCTCAGCCGTGCGGTTGCGTTGGGGATTACTTCTATTAGTTGGATAAAGAAGTTCATGATACCGTTTTTGATAATGAATAACGAGACCCATATTGGTGATTTGAATAAATTGCTCAATGACATTTGGCTTAAGCCAGATGTATTAAGGAATTGGGTTTTAGAGTTTCAAGATAACGGACTAATTGATACGATACCCTGGAAAGAGCTAAAGGGTTTGTTTTCTTCAAACACTAATTTTTATGTCCTGAAACGGCTTGTGGAAGATTTTGAATTAATCGAGATCAAAAATATAAACAAAACCAGACAAATTAGTCTAACAGAGTCCGGTCGTAGGTTTCGAAACGAGCAATTTATACAATTTCAAATGCAATTCCAAACACATTCATCATTGGAAGAAGTTTTAAAAGAATTAACTATTGGTCAAAAACGGATACTTTTGGAGATATTATTAAACGGTAATTTTACAAAAATTAAGGTTAATATCTTCCATTTCTTAAGATTTATTCATTTAAACGAAGGTGATTGGTTACCTAAATCATCCACCAAACTATCAAGCTCAGAGTGCCAATACCTAAATAATTTATTTAACTCGTCGTATCGTGCCAGAACACTGAAAGAGTTAACCCTTCAGACGTGTATGTTCTGCGAAGAGCTAGGGTTGGTGAATAAGCTAATAGCGGCAGACCAGTTGTATGATAAGGTAATGTTTACCACGCTGGGGTCGAGGGTATATAACCATTTCGAGATGCTTCTGCATGTGGAGCGTGAGCGGTATCAGATTCCGCTGCAGGTAGCCTAAGTATAGTGAAATTTCTCCCAAACCCGGGGATTTTCGACTAAATATATAAAAAATAATGATCCAACCCAAACCATTTATGCATCCCAATCAACTTCTACATCTTCAGCGTCTTTTGGTTCTTCGACAAATTCTATAATTTTCTTCTTCTTTTTAGGCGGATGTATGGTAATATCCTGAGCATGTTGCGGTGTAGCCGGTGGCGGCGGCGGCGGTGGTGGTGGCGGGATAGACCGTGGCGGTCTTGGCGGCGGTACTCTCGTGCCGTAGTGCTGCCGAGTAGGTTTTGATGGTGGTGGGCGACGGACGCGCATGGGCGGTGGTACTCTTCGCGGTGCCGGTACTCTTGCGGGCGGTTCGTACATATAATGAAAATCTCTTGATCGTGGTGGTGGTGGCCGATGGGGTGGATATTGTTCGGGACCGTAGTAGCGGTCATAATCATAATACGTGTCATGAGGCGGATGAGTGACTTCTCGAAATCGATTTTGTTCATACACTTCATGCTCAGGTGGAACCTCATGCACTTCACGGCGTGCTTCCTGCTGCGTTTTTTCATCAATACGGTCTAAACGATAGATCTTAAAATATATCATTGTCATCAAAACAAAGGCAAATATTATGGAAAATAATAGACTCGAGCTCATACTGAATAGGATGTCCCCGATATTGAATATATCCGAGAATACAATATAATTAAATAATGAATGAATGCCAATGGCGGCTAGTAGAAATAGCGGGAAGGCATAGAATCTACCTGTTTTATGTTTAACTTTCATGGCGCGCGTGATACCATAACAAGTCAATGCGGTTGTACTGGATTGAATGAACATCACCGACATACTACGCATGAACACTACGGTTACAAACATCTCGATACCGTATAGCGGGGCTAGATATATTCCGAATAGTAAGTTCTCTGTTGCGGTAAACCCCAGCCCGATCACCGCACCGTATATAAGCCCGTCTTCGGCTTCTAATAAATCAGCGCGTACTAATAAAAGCCCTATAGGCTTTATAAGCTCAGCTACCAGTGGTGTGATTAGGCACATAATGATTAGTGTTTTATATTGTATATCGGATGCAATGACCGGATAATTATCCTCCAAATAGACACTGAAGAAACCACGGATCAAAATCACGATTACTATGGCGAGTGTTCCACCCCATAAGAATGCTTGACCTATACTGCCCCATGGCTCGCGCTCGTATTTTTCGGAATATCTAACAATAACTGCATAAATAATAGCCGGTATAAACGAGATTAAAATAGTAAAAATAATTTTCATGGGGTCTAACAAAAACGGATTTGCCATAATGCCTTCTCATTGGAATTTTGATATTTAATACTATGGTAACAGATTTCTAAAAAAGAATTTTCTCTTTTTTGATCATCTTTCGAACCTTACTGGTTTGGAGATTATCACGATAAATGAGATTATCATCATTGCGGCGATTATGTCCCATGCCTCGAACCCTGGTATCATGCAAAGCCCCGAGCCGGTTTCATCCTCTACCGGAATACGCTGGGTGTCACCAAATTCGTTCATCTGGATGGTCTGGAAACTATTAGTATCCGGTGAAGTTATAGTTGGTCTCCCAAATGAGCGATAGCTGAACGAATGGTAGTAATAATCCAGATTATTAACGGTTTTAGTCTCACCGTATTCGGTGACAGTGATATCGCCACCGTTGTCTACCCACTCAATGAATCTATACGGATCATGGAACAGGAAATGTTTGTTCACGATATCGATAGTCGCGTATGTAGTCCCGCCCTCAAACGGTATAGCGACCTTCGCCCAGCCATGACCGCCCCAGCGTTGCGCCTGGCGATCATATAACACACCCAACTCGAGCCATGCTGGGATATCCACCGCACGGCAGAGGCTGACGAATAGAATCGAATAATCGTCGCAGTCACCCGATTTCCTGTTCAAGGTTGTAATACAGTCCTTTGGCAGCCCGTCTGAAGAGGGTATATAGTTCAGGTTATCCGAACTTGTCAGGTAATCGTAAAAACTTTTTACCACAAGATAGACATTAGTTTTGCCATCGGCAAGGTTCGACGCCAATCGCTGTATAGACGGACTCGACATCTCGATTCGATAGTCCCACTCGCCATCACGGTCAATATCCTCATCTTGGTCTAAAATTCCATCGCGGTCATCATCGATGACCCATTCGTCATGATTGTATTGTTGTTTTAATCTGGTTGGTATATCTGCAATCACACCGGACTCTTCCTCGTCGAACTCCCATTCATAAAACCGCGTGCGAATGGTGTAGGTTGCCTCGTAATTAGCATCGTCCAAAGTATCCTCCTCGGACCAGAGCATAATCTCCTGTTCAAGCTTGTTGAAATCCGGGTAACCGTTATTTGGTTCGGGTTGCACATCGACGTCTTGGACATCCTGCAAAAGGAAGTCATCCCCATTTTCATTTCTCATGGAACTATCTTTCGGGCAAGCAGATTTAAGTATATAAGAGACCGAGTCACCCCGCTGTTCGTTACCATCAAGTTTTATACTCATGCTTTTTCGCACCGTGAAATCCAGTCCCTCTGGGAACTCTTGATACTTAAGCGGCGGTGGGTTCTCGATAAAGTCCATTATTGGTCCACGGAACATATAAAGAAGTAATATGATCAAAATAATCACAACCACCGCAATAACCGTCCCTGAGCCGCCGCCACTACTACTTTTAGCTGGTGTTTTTCTAGGTTCCCTTCCCACGCGTGAGGCTCGGCCCGTTCTTGCGTAATCCTCTTCGTAGTTCCGCACCGGTCTGCGTCGCGGGCGGTCATAATAATCATCATCTTCGGGGTAATAATATGCGGGTGCTCGTGCTTGCCGGCGCAAAGGTGCTCGCAAACGAGTCGATCTTGGTGGCGGTGGAGGTTCATAGTAGTCATCATAATGCTCATTATAATATTCATCTCTCGTGTTAGATTCTCTGCTTATAGTGCTCCTCTGTGGGCTAACTCTACGTGCGCTTCTAGTTCTAGGTCCGTCTTGGGCAATCCTCGTCCTTCGCAGCCGATTCGGTGGTCTGACATAAGGATCTTCGGCGTATTCGATGAGCATTTCAAACCTACTATAAATTATAATAATCGTTAGGTATAAAAGTTTCGGTTTAATAATGAAAGTTCTATATTAATAAATTATTTCCTTTCATTATACTGGATTTATTTATTTTAGTTTTTTCCTACGTTTACCCCTGCGCCAATGTTTTCGTAAATGTTCGGGTAACGCAGCTGGTAAGTACTCGTTTATCACAACATAATATAAAATAACCGCAAATACCAGCCCTGGCACCATCAAGTCCCAACCGCGTTCTGGTGGCCAGTATAAAAACGCAATATACCAGAATATAAAAATAATATTAAAACATGCTTTTAAAGCCACTACCCATAACGAATATTTAAAGAAATTACCGGTAAATACACCGAACCCCACCAGCGCGCCTAGTGAGATATAGACCAGCGGGAGAGTAGGAATCATGAGAGCCATGCTTATAAGGGCGGAGCCGGTTAGGTCATAGGTATGAAGATAGACATAAATATTGAACATCCCCAGTACCCCGGCTATACTTCCACCCAAAACTACACCGTAATACGTGAGATCATATTTTAACCCGAACCGTTTCATGGATAAAATAATGGTGAATAGTAAAAACTCGTATATGGCAAACCCAAGAATAATTGTTACTATGATCAATAAAGATAGGTTTTCAGACATGTAAATGATTGACCAATAATATATTAATGCAGTCATAATGCCTGCGAATAACCCAACTACCAGTAAGAAAAAGAAATGTTTATCTTTGTAATATTCATCATATTTTTCAAGGGTCATAAAAATTATGAATACAGATGGTATTATACCTGCAAAGAACCCGATGGACATTGCAAGGTGTGAAGCAAATGGCATAGGATCGACCTTTAATATGCAATCTAATACTAATGTTTGTTGTTATGGATTACGGCGGTTTTATATAATCAAGAGTCCTTTTATGGGTAAATATCAATTCATCGCACAGGGGGGTACTATTTGGCAGCCAACGATGAGCAAAGTTCGAAACTGAGGACACAGAAAAAAGCCTGGGAAAATAAAACACTTGGTAATGTTTTGGCAAAATCTCCCGAGTCCAAACCTGAATACAAGACAGTGTCGGATATGAAAATCGACCGGTTATATACGCCGCTCGAGCTTAATGAATTCAATTATACTACCGATTTAGGCTTCCCCGGTGAGTACCCGTACACGCGCGGTGTTCAGCCGACCATGTACCGCGGCCGGCTTTGGACCATGCGGCAGTACGCCGGGTTCGCCACTGCCGAGGAGTCAAATAAGCGTTACAAATATTTACTGGAGCACGGCGGCAGCGGGCTCAGCGTGGCGTTTGATCTACCAACGCAAATGGGGTATGACTCGGATCATATATTATCGGAAGGTGAGGTGGGTAAAGTGGGTGTGGCGATCGATTCCCTTAAAGACATGGAGATATTATTCGACGGCATACCTCTTGATAAAGTTAGCACATCCATGACAATAAATGCACCCGCCGCAATACTAGTGGCTATGTACATAGCGGTTGGCGAAAAACAGGGCGTGGAACCAAACAAGCTAACCGGCACCATACAAAACGACATCTTGAAAGAATACATCGCCCGGGGCACATACATCTTCCCGCCCAAGCCGTCATTGAGGATTATTACCGATATTTTCGAGTACTGCTCCACCGAGCTGCCTCGTTGGAACACCATCTCGATTTCCGGGTACCACATTCGCGAAGCTGGCTCCAGTGCGGTTCAGGAAATTGCGTTTACACTGGCGAATGCGATCACATATGTCCAGGCGGCAATAGACAAGGGTTTGGATGTGGATACTTTTGCACCACGATTGGCATTCTTCTTTAATTCGCACATCGACATTTTCGAGGAGGTTGCGAAGTTCCGTGCCGCCCGCCGGCTCTGGGCACGGATCATGAAAGACCGTTTTGGTGCGAAAAAACCAGGCTCAGTGCGGTTACGTTTCCATACCCAGACTGCGGGGTGCTCGCTGACTGCGCAGCAGAGTGAAAACAATATAGTCCGTGTTACCTTAGAAGCGCTAGCGAGTGTTCTTGGCGGCACACAGTCACTACACACCAACTCGATGGATGAAGCCTTGGCATTGCCGTCAGAGACCGCGGTGCGTGTGGCGCTTCGGACCCAGCAGATACTAGCTTCGGAAAGTGGTGTCGCTAATACCATTGACCCATGTGCGGGGTCGTATTTTCTGGAGTGCCTGACGAACAAGATAGAAACGGAAGTAGTGAGTTATATAGAAAAGATCGACGAGTTGGGTGGAATGGAAACCGCAATTGAAAAGGGTTACCCACAGCACGAGATACATGAAAGCGCGTATTCTTACCAGCAATCGGTGGAGAACGGCTCGCGGGTGGTAGTGGGTGTTAATAAATACCAGCTGGAAGAAAAACGCAACATAGACCTTTTACGAGTGGATTCCGTGGTGGAACAGCGCCAATTGGATAAACTGCAAAAACTAAAGCAGGTGCGGGATAATAACAAGGTAGAACAAAGTTTGGCAGAAATCCGCCGGGTGGCGGGTTCGGAACAGAACTTGATGCCAATGCTGCTAGGTGCTGTGAAACAGTATACTACCTTGGGCGAGATCTGTGATGTACTTAGAGAGATTTATGGTGTATATGAACCTGGCACATTTTTTTAAAAAATCTCGACTCTTAGACTACTCAGTGTGGCCACATAAAGATTTCAACCCCAAGCTGAGTTCAATCTTATTTCGAATTTATTCGTAGTATATCTATTGTTTTAATTACCAAGAACTCTTATTTCGCACCCCTATTGAATGAATCAAACTATTTTTTTCAACCACCCT
>CBFDAW010000139.1:0-7198 GCA_965602865.1 uncultured Thermoplasmata archaeon | reverse complement strand
ACCAATCACTTGTTGTACCATCTGCAAAATCCCAAAAATATTGTAGAATCGAATGATCGGATACGGTATCAATCCCCGTACCATTCAGGTACACTTTCTGATCCTCATTACCAATTTTATCTTCTTCTATAATGCACTCCGGGTTCAAATTATACACAATAATCGATACTTCAGTATAATTCTCATCCTGGGCTCCATCATCATCGCGGATTCTGCATTTAATTTGGTATTTACCGCTTAAATGATAAGTATTATTTACTTTGGTTTCAGTGACCCAATCGGTTTCATTGCCATCTCCAAAATCCCAGTTATAATCCAAGTAAGGTATATCTGATGGTGTATCCATACCTACTGCTGTAAAAAATAATTTTGTATCTTCAGCTACTGTTTTATTTGATATGATCTCACAACTTGGTGGTTTATTTTCAACAGTTACCTGTATTGTATCAATGTCGGTTTCATTGTTATCATCCCGCACCGTGAGTGTGACATCATAATTTCCGCGTTCTATATATGAATGTTGCACCACCTGCGAAGTAACCCAACCAGAATAAGAACCATCATCAAAGGTCCAATTATAGGTTAAGTTAATTAAATCGGATAGTGTATCATAACACTGGCTAGCGTTAAATATGATTATTTCATCCTCCATTACTAATTTATTATCACCCGCATTAGCTTCCGGTGGAAGATTATTAACAGTAATGTACTCAGTAGTTTTATCGGCGTATAGTACATTTGAATCATCCCAGACACGTAACTTGGCAAAATATTTCCCTGGTGAATAATATTTATGCCCGGTTTTAGCCGATGTTGTGGATGATCAATCAAAGATATTATCACCATTAAAATCCCATTCATACTTCGTTATTGCACCATTTTGATCAATAGCTGAGCCATCAAAAATAATGTTTTCATCTTCAATCACATCGGTACTAGATGCGCTAACAGATATAATCTCTGGACCACTTGAGTCTTCAGTAATATTAATTTGTTGATTTGTCTGAATATTTTTCAAGATTTGTGAATTCCCATTTGGCCATTGGACTTTTAATTGATCAACAGTAATTACCGAACCAAAACCGAAATGTAATACGAGACCGTTTTGCTGTGCATGACTACCCATTCCGCCTTCGACCTGACGGATTTGAGTAAGTGTTCCGGAAGTTACTAGGACACGTGCGCCAATTCCCGCACTGTTGCTTTCTTGACCTAGCAATCGAACTTTTAACCATTTATTTGAATTGCCATTATTTTTGAATAAATGGATCTCATACGATCCACCAGAAGAGCTTACAAACGGGCTTTTTCCACCAGCAACTAAGTCTAAAAAACCATCATTATTATAATCACACCACGCAGAACCGTAAGTATTCCAGACCCGAATACCAACATTTTGGGCAACATCTATAAAGGTACCATTGTTGTTATTTCGATACAAATATGAATATGCATAATTTAATTGTCCATATACTTGAGGCACCCAAAAATCCAAATCACCATCATTATCATAATCGCCCCAGGTTACACCAGAATATAATTCATCACCTTGATACACACCTGTACCGCCAATTGGTTTTGTGGGAATTCCTGCGGTCAATCGATTATCCGTGAAATTAAAATGCGGGAAACCATTACCATGATATAGATTAGAATCATCGCATATATAACCTCTAATATCACCGCCACCAACATATTTATGCACGAGGTTAGCGACCATTATATCCATAATCCCATCATTATCATAATCTGCCCATGAGGACCCAATGGTATGCCCATAATAAGGTCCTTGACCTTGATAATAATGCTCTAATCCTTGACAATCTTTCTCAGGTGCTACATTTACGAATGTTCCATCACGCTGGTTCTCCCAGAGAAAGTTGGCGGTAATACGATAATTGGAGATATAAATATCATTCCATCCATCATTATTATAATCACACCATGCAACCCCACGACCTGGGCGGCTATCAATGGAATTAATACCCGATGATGAGGTTACATCGGTAAATGTCCCATTACCATTGTTATGCCAAAATGTATCAGGCCATCCATTATAGTTTTCATTTTCATAATTAGCAACATATAAATCGATATATCCATCATTATCATAATCGCCCCACCCCGCAGCTACCGAGGGGTATCCATCTCGAACATTACCTGCCAATGCGGTATAATCTTCGAATGTATAATTTGGTGGTCCAGTATTACGCCAGAGTACATCATATGTCGTTGGAGTATTCGTTGTCCACCCTCCACCTGCCGCATAAAAATCTGTATACCCGTCATTATCCCAATCACCCCATACACCAACATTGATAGGTCCTGTATATGAGATATTTGCTTGTGTTGTTATATCGGTAAAGTTCCACCCCGGCGGCCCATTATTCCGTAATAATCGTTTTCCGTTCACTAGTAAATCCTGGTAGCTATCGGAATTATAATCACCCCAAGCAAAGTAGTTTCCGCTATATTGGTCAATATTTGATTGCTTAGAAACATTTTCGAAAGTAACTGGTTCATTACCTATCGAGCCAACCGTATTGCTCAATAAATTAATGTCAGTGGTGGGATTCGTCAAGATTAATAATTTTGAATCATAAACTTCATTATCATACTCATAGATGCCATCCATTGAAGAAATCAGGGTAAAAAAAAATAATATTGGAATAAACAATACAATTAACTTTTTTTTTATGTTAATTAATATTCCTCCCATTTGTAACTCCCTTCGATTCAAACATCTTACGAATTAATTTTCTTCAAGATCAGCCTCAGGTTCAGCCTCAGGTTCAGCCTCAGGTTCAGCCTCAGGTTCAGCTTTGCTTTTCATGTCCTTATTAATTTCTTCTTTTTGGTTACTATTTCCAATTTCTTTTTTCTTAACCCAGCTTAGTCTTCCGAAATAAAGTAATAAAATTATTAACAGGATTATTATTAATATTGTTACAATCCCCACTTCAAATATTAAATTGTTCTCAGAAATTCCTTCACCTTTACTCGAACCATCATCCGGATATTCATTAATTGTAATAATGACTTCGTCAACTGCGTTACTATTATCATCATCTTTAACCATGAGTTTTACTTTATATTTACCTGGGTTCGTAAAATTATGTGCTACTACCTCACCGACGGCTTGGGTGTTATCGCCGAACTCCCAGGTACTGGTTAAATTAGTTCTATCCGATGGCGTATCCGTGCTGTCATGAGCACTAAATAAAATAGGAGCCTGAGGATAAGAATTAACCGTGGATATTGTTATTGCCGCCATTGGTGGCACATTTTTTATAGTAATGGTCTTTTTAAAAGTGTCAGATTTATCATTGTCATCCGTCACCGTAAGCAGAACTTTATAGGCGCCAGCTTTGTTATACCTATAGTATCGTATTTTCCCGGTTTGTACTGGTGAATCATCACCAAAGTCCCAGGAATAACTAAGAATTTCTAAATCGGAAACCGTGTCTTCGCACTTGGTAGCATCAAATTCGATCAATTCATCCTCATCCACTTTTGAGGAGCTAGTTTGGAATTTTGCCTCTGGCGCGACATTTATCACCTGAATGGTAACACTGGCATTATCGGTATCACCATCATCATCGGAAATTGTTAATACAGCAGTATATTCACCTTCAACTTTATACCTATACCCAAATTCTGGAGTTGCATTCCAGGGAGTATTAGGTACTTTAGGATCTCCTAAAGACCAAGAATATTCCAGCGAATCTAAATCTGAATTTGTATCCGTTCCTGAGCCTGTAAAATGTACAATTTCATCTTCGATTATTTTTATATTATTCATAGCATTACATTCGCAATTGGGGGGCAGATTCTGGATAGTAACATTAATGATCTTCGAACATTTTGCCCCGTTATCGTCCTTCACAATTAATTTTGTGGCATAGATACCTTTTTTTGTATACACATGTGTAATATTTTGCTTACCTCGTTCCAACCAATCACTTGTTGTACCGTCTGCGAAATCCCAGAGATAATTTAACCTCCCACGATCGGATACCGTATCATTACCAGTGCCGTTTAGATATACTGTTTGGTCTTCATTAGCGATCTTCTCATCTTCCACGGTGCAAGATGGTTCTACATTATATACGGTTATCAACACATCAGTATAATTCTCACCTAGCACCCCATCATCATCGTGGATAGAGCATCTGATCGTGTATGTGCCATTTTGTTGATAAATATGATTAATAGTAGTATCTTTCGTCCAATCCGAGTAATTACCGTCGCCAAAGTCCCAGCGGTATTCCAAAAATGCATCATCAGAAGGTGTATCAAAACCCTCGACAGTGAATGAAATCGGCGAATCCTCCGGAACGGTCTTATTTGAAAAAATCTCACACCTTGGAAGTTTGTTATAGACAGTCACACGAACGGTATCAGTGTTTCTTGCATTATCATTATCAAGAACAGTAAGGGTCACATAATAATTACCGCGTTCGGTGTAATTATGCTTGGTTTCCAATAATGATGTCCAACCCGAACTCGTCCCATCATCAAAATCCCAATAATAACTAAGAAAATCGATATCTCCGGCTGTATCACTACTTTGGCTGCCGTTAAAAACTATAACCTGGTCTTCCCAAGCTTCAAAATCCAAACCGGGGTCGGCAATTGGGGGCTGATTATTTTTTATGGTAATAAAATCAGTAGTCTCGGTCCAACCCAATTCTTTATTAGAATTCCAAATCCAAAGTCTGGCAGTGTAATTTCCCATTCTATTATATTTATCATATTGTGCATGGGGTGACCCCGAGGTTGATTCCCAATCTATTACACCATCATTATCAAAATCCCAATCATAGAATGCCGGTGTACCGGTTACTGTTCCGTCAAATGTAATTTTCTCACCCTCATCAGCTTCATATTTTGAAGCGCTTATATCAGTAATTTCGGGTCCCGATGTATCTTCGGTTACATCCAGGATTTGATTTGCGGCAACATTTTTGAGTACTTGCACAATCCCAGAGGGCCAGATTATTTTTATCTCATCGGCTTTAGTATTTTGTGCTAAACCAAACTCCACGGTAAATGAATTCTGGAACGCATGGCCACCGGCGTCACCACCGATCTCACGAGTCTGGGTCACGGCTCCACAGGTGAGATACACTCGCGCACCAATAGCCGCGGTATTACTAATCGAACCTTTGAGCCTAAGCTCGAGCCAATTGTTCGAGTTTCCATTATTCTCGAACAACCGCGTCTTACGAATACCTTGGTAGGGGACGGTGCCTTCAGTAATCAGGTCAAGAGCTCCGTCATTGTTATAATCGCCCCAAGCTGCTCCGGTATTCGACCAAACCTTGATACCTACATCATCAGTTACATATGTGAACGTTTCATTATTATTGTTTCTCCATAGGTATGAATGCGCCCAGGAGTGATAGGTCTTAACCTGAGGTACCCAAATATCAATGTCACCATCGTTGTCATAATCCCCCCACGTTACCCCAAAGAAATCTTCATCCTTCCATTGACTATCTTCAATGGTCCCCACAGGGATAATTGGTATCCCTATACGATTTCTGATTTCCTCAAACTTAATGAAAGGAGTTCCTTTGTTTAATAACATCATGGAGTCATCACAATAATATCCGCGACCCCCTCCACCATAATTCTCACTATCCTTATGCGCAAGATTACTGACCCAAAGATCTAGATTACCATTATTATTGAAATCCGCCCACCCCGCGCCTGCCGTATGACCGTAATATGGTCCGCCATTATTGTAAATGTCAGGCTTTCCAGCTACATTCTGTTCCACCGCCACATCCGTGAAAGTACCGTCATGGTTATTACGCCAGAGATAATTTGGAGCAACCAAATAATTACATACATATATATCCATCCAGCCATCATTATTGTAATCGCCCCAAGCTACACCCATTCCAGCGAACGGTGGGGAATCATATGCCGGTGTAGTTGAGCTGTAAATGCCTGCCTGGCTGCTTACATTCGTAAATGTGCCATCACCGTTGTTATGCCATAAAATATCTTGAAATTTATTATTCTGCGCATCCCGCCAGCTATTTACGTAAAGATCCAGGTACCCGTCGCGATCATAATCACCCCATCCTGCAGCCTCAGAGGGTCTAAGGTCATCAAGATTGCCAGCTTCCATTGTTACATTAGTAAAATTCCAAAGTGGCGGACCGTTATTCTTCCAGAGCTGGTCATGATCGCCTGCGACAAAGAAATCAAGGTATCCATCATTATCGTAGTCTCCCCAAAGGGGGTAACCACGATTTGGATTTAGACCAGAACCTGTTAAATTAAGCTCTATTGTCACATCGGTAAACTTCCAATCGGGCGGGCCATTGTTTTTGAATAACCGAGTGCCAATACTCTTGTTTCCTCGTGCTAGGAAATCCAGGTAACCATCATTATTGTAATCCCCCCAAGCAAACGAATCACTGCGGAGATAATTTATATTCACTGATGTTGAGACATTGCCAAAGGTCACTGGTTCGTTATCGCGTGAAATAAATACTCCACGAGTTTCTTGTGAAATAGCTTCCATTTTTTGTGGTGTGGGTGATTGATTCATATCTACGTTTGTATTAGAATCATAATCGATAACCAGTTCACAGATTGAAAATTGAACCAATACTAAAATAAATATTACAACCCACGTTCGTGGGACTTTAGAGTACATAACAATTCCCCGATTTGTAGTTGAATTTTTTAGTAATAAATAAAATTATGCATATAAAATATTATCCATTATATGTTTACCTTGCTACATGTTTACCTTGCCGATTTCTTAACTAATTATTTATATCTAAATTTCAATCCTGTGTCAATGAGCGTATTGGCCGAGACTAATAAATTGTGTAAATATTACGGTGAGGTAAAAGCCCTAAAAGATTTTTCCGTAAGAATAGACTCAGGTGCGATAGGTTTACTTGGCCCGAACGGCGCAGGTAAGAGTACCTTAATTAAAGTTCTATTAGGTCTAACCCCGGCAACTTCAGGTACTGGCAAAGTACTCACGAAAGATTTTGCACTCGATGGGTTATTAATTCGCCAGCACATTGGCTATATGCCCGAGAATGATTGCTTTTTACCTGATTTAAATGCAGTTAGTTATCTAAGCTATTTAGGGCAGTTATCTGGTTTATCACCACATGACGCTATGCAACGAACTCATGAAACGTTATATTATGTAAAAATTGGC
>CBFDAW010000138.1:0-7213 GCA_965602865.1 uncultured Thermoplasmata archaeon | reverse complement strand
GTATATATATAAGAATCAAAATTTTATAGATATTAAAAGATTCACTCATAAAAATTACAATTATTGCTTCAAGATTTTGCAGAGGAGTATAGCGTTTTTTTCATATGGGAATTTAAATTTAACATTGAATTATTCAGGTCTCGTTTTGAATTTGAAATTGAACAATAATATCGATTAATACATATGATAATAACCATTAAGATTGCCATTGGAAGCATGAAAATATTGAATTCGGGAATAATAACAACACAAAGAACATAGGCTTTACCAGCATCTGATGCAGAAGGTGGACTTTCGCCTGATTGAGTATCGTAATGTGGTGCACCAACGATTACATCGCCATATCCATCTTTATCCATATCACCCGCATGCGATACCGACCAGCCGAAATGGTCTCCGGCATATTCGCCATAATTATTGTAATCCACGGTGGAATCAACATCTGAACCGCCGCAATAAACATAGATCGCCCCACACCTGGTCTTTCCGCTATCTGTGTGATGCGGTGCCCCCACGATCACATCAACATCACCATCAACATCAACATCGCCCGCGTAATGCACCGAGTGCCCGAATCTATCGCCGGCAGCCTCGCCAGTGAGCGTTATATCCAATGTGCTGTTCATGGGGTTGCTGCCACCATAATAAATATAGGCATTTCCATTGGTCGAATTTGGCGCGCCAACTATCACATCATCGTATGTACCATCATCGTTGATATCTGAACAGTAACCAACACTCCAACCGAAGTTTGTGTTTGCAGTACCGGTCAGTGTTACTCTCGCGAATGCTGACAGTACTCTGCAATATTCAATATGGATCGAAGAATTTGTTACATCGCTGGTCTCATTTCGACCTATGAATTTGGTTCTTACCCATCCATTACTTAGCCGATGATTACTGGTGAGTGTATACTGTTTGGTTGTGAAAGAGGTTGATGTTAGATCCCCTTGTGAGCTTAGATCATCCCAACTTGATGTAGCACTGTTATAGACCTTGACACCAAAATTCGGCTCTGTGCCGTCCACCGAATAGTTGAGTTGCAGATAATATTTTTCTGCTGAGATCACATTCGATGTATTGAACTCGATGTTGAGTTCGTATTTAGTCGAACTACCAGAGGTGCACCATTCCACAATTTCGTATACTCCTCTGGTAGCACCTACATCGTCCCCTCGCGTACCTTGAACTGTTGTAGTATCTGTGAGTTCCAATCTCTGAAATGCAGATTCCATAGCATCTGAATCTGTGCTGTCGCTTTCCATACGACCGACGAGGGTTGGGCTCCAAGGCATCGCTAGCTCTATATCATCAACTGCAGTTATTGTATCAGTATCGGTTGCTGTGCTGCTTGAATATGTAAGATTCCCTCGCTGAACATTTTCATCGCCGGTGAATGTGATTGCATAAATGTAAACTACCACAGTACTGCTATCAGGTGTATCACCATTACCTCTATAAGCGGTAATTGTAGTGGGATTTGTGAGATAAACAACTACTGAACTTTCTTGAGGGTCGTCGTCGTGCATATTTGATGTAGAAGAGGCGATAAGAAATGTTTTACTGGTACTAACAGAGTTAATGGTTGCAGTATCAGAAGTTTCTGTACCAGAGAGTGTAATAGTGGCGAATTGGCTTGTGAACCCACCGTCCAAAGCTTCAAAAACATACCAAGTACCCGAAACATCATTACTTGGTGCATTATCGAACGTAAATGTTATTTGAGTGGTTGAAGTAATTTGAGCTCTGATCGAATTATGATCATAATCGTCGCCAGAATCGTCCGATTCGTAGTAGAAAATTAGACCCGTATTTGCAACTGTAACAGCAGTTGATATTGTGGCAGTAGTTGAAGATCCGGAAGTTAAACTAAATGAACCACTTTGGACCTTTACTTTTGTTGAGTTAAATTCTACAACGGTTATGTTTAATGTGATTGTTCCATCTGCAGTATCCCTTGTAGCTACAATCCTATCTGGTGATGATGCAAAACTGATATCAGAAAGAATAGCATTCCATTCATCGATACCCGAATCTCTAGACATAGTAACAAACGGGACACAGTTACTTGTGTCCTGGCTGTTTACTATATTAATTGATACACTTGTGTCCGAACTACCAAAACTTAATGTGTACTTTTCAACAGAATCTACAATACCTCCACCGCCACTTGTGTTCTCCTCCGATAAATTCGCATACGCGCTACTGTCTAACGCGCTTTGCGCGTTGGAAAAGTTCACTGTAAAACCCTTTGTATCTGTATTTGAATTAATATAGGTTAGATTGTGATAATAAACATAAGCCTCATCGGCACCAGGCGCACCAATGATTATGTTCTCATAACCATCGTTGTTCACATCACCAGCATTGGATACCGAGAACCCAAATAGATCGGTACTTGATTCGCCTGTGAGTATAACGTCTGCAGAGCTTGCTGATGTTGGTATTGAGCCGTCGCCGTAGAAAATGTAAGCCCTTCCTTTTCCGGAACTTCCTGTGCTTGTCTCTTCTTCATCACCAAATGTTATGAAATTATAAGTCATGGAAAGAAATTGTGCTGCGATCCAGTCGTCGGTCATTGCTTTATTGGAAATGCGTACCTCATCTATTCTGCCATCGAAATAATCGTCAGTTCCATCAATATTTCCCACCATCATGTTGTTAGTGATGTCTGGAATAGTAGTAAAAGAACCAGATACGTCGTCAGTACCTTTTGACACGCTATCCAAGAACACCTCAACAACTCCGTTATCGAATGTTAAAACTGCATAAACCCAAGTATTAGCTACGACATTGCCCGCGTAGTCTATATTTAGCCCACCACTAACAGCACCGGTCTCTACATAGCCATTCAGTCTTGAATTGCCCCCATCAAATCTAAATCCAAACTGTTCGTCCCAGTCATCGTGCTGCATAACAATACCATCATTGTCACCCAATGAACTCGGTAGTGTACGAGCGCAGAACCACACAGATATCGTTAATTCCGTGTTACCTACTAAAGACTGTAAGTTTCCAACATCCACATAATCATTAATCATATCAAAATCAAAAGAGCCGTCAATTTGTCCTGCTACTTGGTCGTTTGTATCCATACCAGAAGTAGTACCATCATTTGTAGAAGCGCTATCTTCTATATCTCCAACGCCTCCATCAATATCAGTTTCATTAAAGTGCCAAACACCTTCATAATTATGATTATAAGTTCCGCTCGCATCCTGTACATCTGAAGCTGCTGCGTTATTATAATACATCCAGATATGATCAATAGCTGAGCTTGCTGTGATATTCGTTACATTTACCCAAACGTAGCTGTTACCTGATGAATCCCAGTCCTCAATATGATATTTTAACTCGGTAGTATTATCCGCGTCAATAAACCGCAGATCGGTACCGTCCGCTTTTGCTTTTGAATAATCAAAATTCGATGAGCTAAGATTTACCAAAACCGGGAAATTCACCATAGCTTCAGCTTGGTCGGTGTTATTAAAGGTCAATTTTTTACGATTCGACCAATCGGTATCCCACCAATTACTTCCACCACTACTGCCTCCGTAATAGGGCGCACCAATGATCACATCATTGTTGTTGCTGTTATCAACATCTCCAGCACCTGACACCGACATGCTAAAATTATTTCCACTGCTCTCGCCGGTTATTATCACATCCGCGTCATCCTCGGCATCGTCAATATCACTCCAGGAGGTTCTGCCATAAAAGATGTATGCTCTACCTTTATCAGAGCTATAACCTGGGGCACCGATAATGATATCATCTTTACCGTCACCGTTCATATCACCTATGTCGCTCACAGACCAGCCTAAGTTACTGTTATCAGCGGATCCGTAAATCGAGACATTCGCAGATGCGGCATTTATATCATCTGAGCCGATACCACCGTAACCGAAGAATATGTATGCAGCTCCACAATCTGTATATGTAGCTGCACCCTCCTCACTGCCAAAAATTAAGAATGAACTCGTGTCGTTCTGGTTATTGTATTCTGTGCCTATCCAAGCCGCTGAGCGGTTAACATCGGATAATCGTATCTCGTCAAGGATGCCACCAAAGTTTTGATCGGCCATTTGCGCCCCAATGGAGACATCTGTCTGTGAGCTTGTGATCGCGCCGCCAGCGCCTCCTGAATCGGAAATGGTCACGGTTCCATTTAAATATACTATTTTTATGATGCCTCCATAGGTACCCACAAAATATACCCAACAGCTTTTTGCTATTGTGGTATCTGTGGTCGTATCATCTTTGGCATAGAATTTGGCAGATTTATCGGGTACGTCATCGTCTAAACTAAGGTAATATATGTAACCGGTATCAACATTATTTCTTTTAGATATGACCTTACCCCAATCTTCAGTTGCAGAATTATCTATATTCACCCAAGCTGATAATGTAATATTTTTGTTTACACCGTCAGCAATGCCCAGATCACCGATATTGAAATAATCATCAGAACCACCACCCGTAAACGCCTGACCAGAGTCTATTTTACCCATAGTTTTAGTTGGTGTGTTGACTCTTGTACCATCATTGGAAGCTGATGCCGAGTTATCAATATTGCCACTAGCCTCAATCATGTGATATACACCAACAAAACCATTATTCCACACACCAGTAGGATAGGATAAGTCATAAGCATTCTCATTACCATAATATATATAGATTTCAGTATCTACTGTTGAGGATAGTTCCGGAATCTTCACCCAAGCTGTTAATGTTCCAGTACCACTTGTATAGTTCTCAATCTCGTGGTCGAGCCTTCTCCAACCTTCAGAGCGAGTGAATACGATATCAGAACCGTCCGACTGTGCTTTACTAGCTAGGTCGGAATCTATTGTACTAATTAAGACAGGGAAATCTGTTAGATCCCCGGTGACTTTCGATGCATTTATTGTGATTAATTTTCTAAAGTTCCAATTAAAGGGATGGATCTCTTCATCACCCACCGTATAGAAAGTACTAGGGTCGTTCTGGTTGTTGTACTCTGTGGCTATCCATTCAGAAGAACGTGAGATATTTGAAATTCTAACCTCATCAAGGCGGCCGTTTAAATAATCACTCCAGGAACTCCCAGAATCATACCACCAAGCACCCAATATCACTCTTCCTGTGATAGAGTCCCAATCACCAGCACTTGGGGTGTAGATTGTCATTTCACCATTCATAAAGCCTCTAAGTGTACTTGATCCGTCATATCTAGAAACCCAATGCCGCCAGGCTGAACCACTTAGTCCGTTTGTGAAATCATAGTTAGTACCATCAAAGTCCATTGTCATTCGTGCAATATCATCTATAGTTAAGTCTCGCCAATAACTATCATCATCCACTTCCACAAAAGTAGACCAGTCACTCCAATCGTCTACACTCGTCCATACTTCAATTGTGAAAGCTTCGATTGTGATTGTGCTTGATGACACTAAACGCTCAGGAGAGCCGTCAAGATTTATACAGCCATCAACCTTACCGCTCTGTTGATCTGTAGCTTCCATTGCATTTGGTGTTAAATCAATGTTATTGCTTGTTGAATCATAAACGGTTCCAGTGGGTAGTTCAGTTAGATGATATACCGCTAAATAATTTGAATCCCACACACCTGTTGGATTCGACTGGTCGGAAGCAGCTGAGTTGTTATAATACATAAAGAGTTCAGTGTCAACGGAACTGGAGAGCGATGTGACATTTACCCAGGCAACCAACTTGCCATCACCGCTTGAATAATTTTCGATCTCATGATTTAGTTTTGTATCACCGTCAAAGGTGGTGAATACAATATCATATCCATCTGGACGTGCTTTACTAGCAAGGTCTGAATCGGTAATATTAATTAATACTGGGAAATTGGTAAAGTCATCAGTAACTTTTGAGGAGTCGATAGTAATCTTTTTCCGAAGCCCCCAATTGGAGTTCCACCATTTTGCTTCCTCGGTTCCGTATGTAATAAAGCTACTATTCATTGAAAGATACTGTGCGGCAACCCAATCGGCCGATTGTGCAGTTTTGGAAATCCGGACCTCGTCGATTCTACACTCCGTAAAGATATCTTCATCATTACTGGTGGCAAAATATAAATCATTTCCAACATTATTGACTGAAACAGCTCCACAACTTACTGAACCCTTTGAGACTCCATTAACATAAAGTTTTAAATTTGTACCATCTCTTACTCCAACAAGATAAACCCATTGACCTATAGTAATATTATCAGAACTAGCCAATCCATAATCAGTAGTATCACTCTCTATACCAAATGAGGGTTCTTCATTATCACCAGTGTCGAGGTCGGTTACAGTTAAACCAAATTCATTAGTCCCCGCACTTGCACCAGTATTCCATTTATTTACGAAAAAAGTATTAGACCAGCTGATGGTGGCTTCCTGTTTTTTAACCCACCCTGAGACAGTAAAATCGGAAGTTCCAAAATCCAAACTACTATCATCATCTACGATAATAAAATCATTACTTCCATCAAAATCAATACAATCACCGATCTTTCCAGCTAGTAGATCATCCGATGTCATTGAAGCTTCAGCAGTGCCATTATTATAGTTTGTTGTTGAATCTTTGATGTCCCCTGAGCTACCTGGTCCGGGATTCTCTTTCAGGTGCCAGACACCTACATAATTGTCGTTATAGGTACCGCTCTCGTCTTGTACATCAGAAGCAGCTGAGTTGTTATAATACATCCAAATGTAATCTGTAGATGAGCTCCCGGTTATGTTTGTCACATTCACCCAGACAAAACTATTTCCTGACGTGTCCCAATCTTCTATATGATACTTTAACACAGTGGTATACTCAGCATCGATAAGCCGCAGGTCAGACCCATCGTTTTTCGCTTTTGAATAATCAAAATTCGATGAGCTCAGATTGATCATAACCGGAGAATTCACAAGTGCTTCGGATTGAGCACTGTTATTGAATGTTAATTTTCTACGAAATGACCAGTCATTATCCCACCATTTGAAGCCACTACCAATATTATCGTAAAACGGTGCACCAACAATCACATCCTCATAACCATCATTATTAACATCGCCAGCATATGACACATTCCAGCCGAAGCTGTCATCCTCTGTGGAACCGATACCCGACACCACTTCTCCCAAACTTGATGTGCGTGATCTGGTACTGGAGGATATACCTTTACCAGAAGAACGATTCTGATTTACATTTAGAGTACTAGAATAATCCTCTATAT
>CBFDAW010000137.1:0-7220 GCA_965602865.1 uncultured Thermoplasmata archaeon | reverse complement strand
TAAGAACGGATTGATTGAACTTGATACGCCCCGATGGACATCATCTTAAAATAGACGATGGTAAAAAAGATTTAGGAATCACATAGGGGTGCGAAATGTAAGTTCATATATTTGCCCTTAACATTAAACTCATATGTAATCCCTATAATATAAAATAAATTTTTCGTTGAAAATAATGATTAATATTTAGTAAGCCAATAATATTCCTAGCACAACTATTCCCAATACTATCGTATAAATACCAAAGTAATGGAACTTCCCAAGTCTTAGGATACGCATCATAAGCTCAATAGTGGCATATCCAACCAAAAACGCAACTAAGAATCCCAGTAGGTACATCGCATTGAATTCATGAAATGCCGTAGCGATTTTGAATCCTGCCGCCCCGGCAATCGGGATGAACGAGATAAAAAACGAGAATTTAGCCGCTGCCGCCCAGTCGATCCCCAGTACTCTTGCAGTTGTAATAGTAGTTCCCGACCGTGAGATCCCTGGGAATAACGCAAATATCTGGAATACCCCTATGATAATGACGTGCTTCATTTGTATTTTTCTAATATTCATTTCCTTTTTTTTCTTCTTATTATCCTCATTATCCAATTGTGGTTTGATCCATGCGTTCACCATCAGAATGCAACCATTAATAATCAATAAAATAGGAACGATGATCGCAAATAAAAATGCATCTTCAATTGCATTTCTTAACAGAAAGCCAACTATAATGATAGGTATTGATGCAATAATGATCTTATGTGTCATTGGATTCTTTATATTCAGGAGCGATATTAGATCATTTCTGAAATACACGAGGGCAGCACAAAGTGTACCAAGGTGAAGTACGGCATCGAATAATGTTCGTTCCTTTACGGCAAGTATAACCTGTGCAAGAACCAGGTGCCCGCTGCTGGAAACCGGGAGCCATTCGGTCAGTCCTTGGAGGAGACCCATTAGGAGGCTATATAATATTTCATAACTCATGATAATTCACAAACATTCAAATGTATATAATAGACTTTTGCTCATGATATCGTAATATATTATATTATCATGCTCTAGTAGGCTCATTTTCTTTTTGCACTCGAGTAATATATTGTTGTAATAAAATGCCTACAATAATAAATACCAGGCCAATAATAGTTGAAGGATATATAGTTTCGCCAACTGTCATGTGGATAACGATTAGAGAAAGGAATGGAACCAGAAAGATAAAGTTACTCACTTGAGCAGTGGTTTTAGATAATTGTAATGCTTTCAACCAGAGTACAAATGTAATACCCATTTCAAACATTCCAATATATATCGCCCCGGCAAGGCTGTAACTATCAGGTGGTTTAATAATTTGAGAGCCCTGAGAAAGAAGGACCGGTGCAAAAAGCGGAATAGCTATTAATATATAAATAAACCCAAATGAGAAATTTAAGAATAATTTAACAACCACATCACGTTTATCTTTAATATTATAAATCCAAAATAGAGACCAAATCAAAGCACTAAACAATGCTAGAAATACGCCAAGAGGATTAGTGAAACTGAATCCTAATAGATCCCCTTTAGTGGATATAATTAAGACTCCAAAAAAGCTGATCAGAATCGCTAATATGTTCATGGACCTTATTTTTTGTTTTAATATTATTATTGACAGAATTGGTAGAACCACTGCCCATGTTTGGTTAAGCGGCTGTGCCTCTTGTGCCAAAAGTAAATCATAAGCTTTGAACAAGATGACGTAATAGAAAAACGGATTGAGAAATCCAAGTAGGGCGGAATGTAGGTACTCTTGCTTCGAATACTTTTTAAGTAAAGCCAATTTATTTTGCGCAAGCAAGATTAAAAAAAGAACGATCGCCGAAGTGGCTGAAGAATAGAACAGTAGATGAAGAAAATCAAGGTAGAATAATGTAAGTTTGAACGCAGAAGCCACCGTGACCCAGAATAAAACGGTGACAAGTGCATAAATGTACGCTTGTTTTTGCCTCTCCATAGCGATGGATAGAATGTTGGGGATAATAAAACTATTGAAAATTCTTCTTATATTATGATTTATTTAAAACAAAGAATATTATCGTTCTTTATTTATATATTCCCAACAAAAATATTAATACGATATAACACGATAATGTGAGAAACTCAGTAGTACTTCAAACTTCGCAACCATGGAGGCATTCAGATGGATGAGGTTCAGGACCTTCTAAAAAATGGCAGAGAACTATTGGATAAAGGTAATTTGAAAAAGGCATTTTCAACTTTTGATAAAGTAATAAAACTTGATCCAAAAAATGCAGATGCGTATTTTGGTAAGGCTGAAGCCGCTGTTGGTTTACCGAAAAAGTCGTTAATAGAAATCGCTCAGTTCTATCGCGAAGCAATCAAATATGACCCTAAAAATGGTTATTATTATCTTACATATGGCGAATTTTGTTTATCAAATGGGTTATTGAAACAGGCAGAAGAGAACTTCGAAAAAGCCATTGAACTGGATCCTGATAACTCGGTATTCTATTATAACGATCTTGCATATGGATATTATAGATATGGAATCCTTTTTTTAGATCGCCAGCTCAATATGTCACATGACGATATTGTTAGAAATTCAATAGGTTATTTCTTAAAAGCATTTAAACTGGATGAGAAGAGTGCCTTGGAAATACTCAATGAAGTAACTGAAGTAGGAATAAATAAATTATTAGAACCTGTCCGTAAAAAGGAAAAGGATGAACAGGAGAAATTGGAGAAAATCAAAGAGAAAGGTGAATTTGAAAAAATTATAAATGCAGAACCTACAAATCCTTATAATTATTTAAGTTATGGTCAATTATGTTTTTCTAATGGCTTATTGAATCTAGGCGAAGCAAATTTTTTAAAAGCTATCAAGATCGATCCGCAGAACAGGTTTGAATATTATAACGATCTTTCCCCCAGCTATTATTCGTGTGGCATCGAGAATTACGATAAAGATCTAGGACCTACAATTACCAAAAATTCATTTCGATATGCACTTCATTCCATTGAACTGTCACCAATACTGGCTATTCAACATCTGGGAAAATAAATAATATTAGTCATGTTTATGAAATTAAATATACCCACGAAGGGAAATAAGAAACTCGAACATATTCTAGCCAAAGTCCGAAAGAACAAGCGCCTGGAAACATTATTGGAGTGTTCGAATATAGTAGCCATTGACCGTTTGGGTTTTACTGACCATGGGCCAACCCATGTTGCCATTGTATCCAACATAGCATTAAAACTTCTGAGGAACTTAATAAGTGCCAAACAAAAAACCAGTATTGAAAAGCATTATTCTATGACCAAAGAGGATGCTGAGGTAGTGGTGGTTCTGGCAGCAATACTTCATGACATCGGGCACTCCATCCATCGAGAAGATCATACACAATTTTCGATAACTCTTGCCATACCATTATTACCGGGATTTTTATCTGAGATATATAATGAACATGAAGCAACTATTATCACCACCGAGGTATTGCACGCAATCGCCGCTCATCATGAGGCATATAAGCCGCTAACTTTGGAGGCTGGGGTGTTATGTATTGCCGATGCATTAGACATGAAGGGAGGCCGTGCTAGGATACCCTTTTCCGCAGGTAAAGTGGACATTCATTCGGTTTCTGCAATGGCAATCGAAGAGGTTGAGATAGGTTCGGGTGAAAAACCAATTATGATCAATATCAAAATGTCCAACTCATCGGGAATCTTTCAAATCGATAATTTATTAAAACCAAAGCTCAAGAATTCCGGTCTGGAGGAGAATGTGCAAATCTCCGTAGAAATAAGAGGTGAGGAAAAAAATATTCTAGAGAGTTTTGAGTTATGAAAAAAATGAGAAAAAAAGAAGAAAAATTATTCCTCATAAGCCTGATCTATACTCCTCAACAACTTGATCCAAATGTTTTGTGTTTTCCAACCAGATCCTAATTAAATCCACACGGAATTCATAAGTTGTGGTATGGTCCCTTATTTTAATAATAATATCCTTTCCTGCTAAAATATCCAGTGTCTTTGATATATCTTTAGGTTCAACAGTTAAATTATATTCCACCAATTTGTTTACTATACTTGAAACAGTAACCGCCTCTTTCTCAGAGATTGCCCTCGTAAGAGCAGTCATGACTAGCCGTTCTTTCATACTCGAACGATCCCAAATGAAATCAAAGTGCATTTGTCCGCGCTCTATAATTCTGTTAAGTTCTTGGTTGACCTCTTGGATGGTGATGTAGTTCTTTTTCTCATGATTGTGGAGGTTCACCAGTGCATGACAAAGTAACTGGGTGAAGTAAGGGTGGCCGGATGTAAGTCGATAAATCTTTTCGATTGCCAACGAATCATAAATCATATTATACTTCTTTACCGGTTCTGTGATCAATTCCTTAGTCTCGGGCATTGAAAGGAAGCTAATTCGTTTATAGAGGGCAATGTTAAACATAATCGACCAGTAATCGGTTTTAAGATCTTCTAATCGAAATGAGCCTGTAAATATGAATGCTAATTGTTGGGAATGCTGCATAAGGTGACGTAAATAACTAAAGATATTTTTGTTTAAAATTCCACTATCCACTTTTACCTCCAGCTCCTCGAACTCGTCGAACATAAGAACCAAGATCGACTCACCTAGCTTATCATAGACTTCCTTTAAAAATTCATATTCAAAGAAATAACTAGGTCGTTTTTCGAATTGTTCGAACTCTGGTATCGTAATCTCGATGCCTCTCGCTTGCATAGATGTTACGATCTCATTAGCTAGTAAATAAAAGAACGAATCCATTCCGGGATCAATTATTCCCTGAATGTCTATATAGACTGGTATGTAATGTTTTTCTAAATATATTGGAAGTTGTCTGAGTAATGTCGTTTTACCAGTACGTCGATGACCTATTAAAACAATTATGTTCTCTTGTAAAGAGCCGGTAATATTTTTTCGAATAAAATCTATCAGATCTCTCCTGCCAACAAAGAGCGAAGAACCGGTTTTAATGGGGGTCCCAACTATATATGGGTTAGGAATTTCCTTAAATTCAGCTCCCACCTTAAGAAATGTAACGAGATCTCCGAAGGATATTGATTTTCCCTTCCTTTCAGCATCATCGTAAGATAGTGTAAATTCTACCCGGAATGCTTCGGTGGTTCGAGGCTTTAGCTCAAAGGTAACCTCTTTCTTCTTCTTTTGACCGATTGTACCTAACTCTTGTGGATTTGACAAAACTATATAATCGTTTGACGGTACAAGCTCTACTAGAACACGTTCTGCAATACTCCTCCCACTGTTCTCTATCTCCAGCATGAGTGTAATTGTCTCCCGGTCAACTATTGCTTCTTTTCCTATAAGGTTGAGGTTCAAATCAGCTCTTCCACGGAGTTCTCTGATGCTCATTGAAATGATGTTACGCCATGAATTTAGCACCAAAAAGAAAAATTTCCTTTCAGGATTTAACAAGTTCTCCCGTGTAAGCCTGGATGCCTCCTCGAGCCAATTTAAACCTTGAGATAGATAAGAGAGCTTATCTTCTACACCATCAACTTTCTCGTACTTTCCGAGGGTCTCCGCCAACATGCCCATTTTACTAAATATTTCGATTGCCTTGGGATAAATTAAATCTGGCATCATATTACCAAAGGTTTGGATTTTATCTATTACAGGTTTTGAGGTGCTGATCTTTGAGACTGTCCTATATTCATAAAAAACGTTTAGAGTCGAATAGAGCATACTCATTTCTTTGCCGAACCTAAGACCCTCGAATCTTTTCATTATAATAGCTGTATTTTCTAATAAAATTTTAAGTTCTTCTTCATCCTTAGCCATTATGTTCTTATAGTACGCTTTAGCCAGACTTTTGATGTGCTCGTTATGAGACGACTGAGAAATGACTAAATATATTTCAGGTTTTACTTTATTCTTTTCAAGGTCCAAAAGCCAGGGAAATACTAAATTTGGATATCTATCAAAAAGCTTGGCAATGTTCTTTGCAGCATTTTCTCGTATACTTGATGTATCATCTTTTATAAGAATTTCTAAAATAAAGAATAGTTTATCCGGTTTTGTTTTTAAAACTTCAGGTAGATTCTCAACCAGTTTATTAATAGTGTATTTATCTCCTTGCTCTCGCTTTTTATTAATAAGAGCCATGGTTTGGCCATACCCCATTGAAGGTATAACTTTGATTGTTCGTTTTGCTTCATTATATCTAAATGCATATCCAATCCCAAATAAGAACGATATAATGAGGATAAATATTAGGATGAGTAATGCCATCCAGAAAAATCCAAGATTAGATGTTGTATCCTCAGAACTATCCGGAACATCTGAAACTGTGAAATTCCATGCCATGGAATCCGAAAGACCGCTAGGTTCTATAACAATCACTGTTAAATTATGCTCGCCAAGAGACAATTTGGACATGGGTAATATAAATAATGGGCCTATTTCATTACCTTGAAGTACTCCATCTAAATACCATTGGTATATAATATCATCTTCAGATATTACAACTACTCTAAAAAGCTGCTTTGCATCGATGTCAAATTCAAGTACCTTAGAGGATTGTGGTTCTGATTCACTTCGATTTATAAAAGGTGGAATATTATCCCGGGGTAAAATAGGTCCAACTAAATTACCGGTAAGGTTAACATTACCGTTAATATCGTATACGAGAATGGCAAAATAATATGAGGAATTGTCTATCAATCCATTTAATATTTTTTCCGTATCATCTATATCATTAATCATCATTTTAGGAGTTAAACTTAAAAGTTCTATATTATTTGAGATATTATCAGACAGACAGTACACTTCGTAGAAGTCGAAATCAGTAGCAGCAGAAGCTTCCCAAGTGACAGTTATACTCCCACCGTTATCATTGGGTGTATCAAAGGCAGTAACATTTATTACTGGTTTGGGTGAAATATTATCTATTGGGATAACAAAATTAGAGCAACATACTTTTGTCCAATCCTCATTTTCGTTAGAATCGACTACGGTAATTGCGAAATAATATTTCATACCATTTACTAGCGGTTTTCCTTCTATTTCCGTGATTGTTATTGAATTAATTTCCTGGTTAAAAATAGTAGAATTAATAGGGATCAAATCTCCCACCGAAGTTATATATTCAGTAGCAACATATATATTAAAATGACCAAAGTTCAGAATAGGTATTGAGGTCCAGTTTAGAGTGACGCTCCCGCCTTGGTCGTTTGGTATATCC
>CBFDAW010000136.1:0-7234 GCA_965602865.1 uncultured Thermoplasmata archaeon | reverse complement strand
TGAACTGGGAAGTAAATTGATGCTTGGTGATGAGCGTCAAGGTATATATGTGTACAAAGAATTTGAAACTGATTTAGAGTTTATTACCTTGCAGCTCAGATTTGACGGTGAACACATCTATTCCTCAGGTATCTCCGAGCACTATTTACTTCATCTCTGGCTCGACAACCAGGATGGTATAACTGTAGATGAGATTGAATATGAGACTAAATTTTATGAATTCATAGAATTTAAACACACCCCCCCACCGATCATTATAACCGAACAATTTGAAGATTTTGGTGAGGATACTAATAGAAATAAATTATTTGAAATTCTAAGTGTCCAGATCGGTGCAGAAGTCATGGAATCCGGGTATTATTCGGTACTTGGCGGCCTGTTTAAAGAATTGAAGTCAAAAGAAGAAAGTGAGTCAAATAAGAACCCGGAAGAAAAAACGCGAGCAGATGAAGATGAGGACCCGTTTTATTTTCTAATAACCACGGCGGAAACAACAATTCAACTGGATTTGGGAATAAATCGAATAGCGCTGCATTTCAGAGGTTCGGCGATTCGCCTCCGGGAGCTCAATGGTCCGTATCTTATAGGATTATGGCTCGAAAGAATAAAAAACGGGTCATTAGAGCTTGACGATATGTCCGCTGAAGAACAGAGCGAGGTCAAGGATAGGTATAGGGAACATTTATCCTGGCCAATGGCGGGTGATGGCGATCTTTCGGGAGAGCGGGTATTTATAACAGGTGAATATTCCTTTACGAACTTTGAAGAGCCGCCAAAAATTGTAACATTTACGGATCGCATTAAGGATTATCCAATGGACTTGAATGATAATGGGTTATATGAATATTTAAGGCTTAAAATAGGCTTAAATGTGAGTGAACCCGGTAACTATCAGGTCGTCGGAAAGATAGTAACCGATAATGATTGGTTCGAGCTGTTTGCGGAAAATCTCACCTACTTAAGAAAAGGCACACATCATGTAATACTGGATTTTAAAGGAACAGATATTCACAAAAGCCAGCTTGATGGCAGATACAGGATTAAATTAGTTGTAAAGGGTAAAAGTTCAAATGAGTTACCCGTTTTAGACCAGATTAAATATATTACAAATTCAAAGTATCTCCACAAAGAGTTTGAACCGGTATCTGAACATGAAGGTACCATTGACGTCGATAGTGATTTGAAACCATATGCAAGATTAGACCTCGAAGGAATAACAACCAAGACCGACGTGATCGAGATGTACGCCACCCGCACCCGCCCGGAGATCTTTTTCTGGTATGCGAATGGTGCAGACCAAAATGCACGGTTTAGGTTAATCTATTACCGGTTAATAGGCTATAAAGATTATAATAAAAACGGGATATTTGATCTTGGTGAAGAGCGCTATGAAGCAAATCTTCAAGATAACCTCTGGTATATTAACGATCTTACATATTCGGTGAACTCGTTATATGGTAACTATGTAGAGTTCGAATTATCTTCTGAGCTGACCTTTCAAAAAGTCGAGGGAAAGTATACAGACACGAAAACCGAAAAAGAACGATTAGAAGCTCAACCGAATTTTGCGACTGAGTGGGGGAGATTAACTTTTAAATTCTTACTGACCAGCAATGATTTTACACTTTCTCAACCTTTAAAATCTAAGATTAACGGCGGTTCGGAAATTAAGATTGATATTGGTCTTGAATTTTATAAGGTTGTGGATATAGATGGTCTGTGCCTTGAGCAGATTTTGTTTGATGAAGCAAATAGCTACGGCTTTAAAACCAAAGAAGCGGATTTTGAGGGTATTTATCCGCCGAATGAAAAAACGAAGATTGTAACGAAGAATCAGCAAGAACCTTCGGATATGCATTTATTTAACTCCACGCCTGGCGATATGAAACAATTGATCATGTTTATCGATAATACGGAAAAAGAATATGGCTTTTATTCATGGGTGAACACTATTAACGTTACGTATCTCAATGGCAAATCAGAGCTCATCAATATAGCTACCAGCTATTTCATAGACAATACGGTACTTAAATTATTCACGAATTATCCATATAATAAAGATATTTTGACGATATACCATGACCCAAGCATAGGGATGCTCGAAGAGAGCCGTCCTTCGAAATCAAGTGCAATGGATGACATCTCCAAGATCCTATTTAATCCCTGGCTGTATATAATAGCTTGCCTGGGCGCGTTAATTTTTATCGGGGTATTACGTAAAAGTCAAGTTTCATGAGTAAAAGGGGATTAATAAAATATTAATGTCCGCTTTTCATTAGGATATTAAATGTGGAAGATTCGCGTTGGAGGATTATTTTTATGAATGATATTGTTAATATATTACGCGCCTGGATAATGATTTTTGCATTGATTTTATTCATTGTATCAATGCTTGCGTATTATCGAACCCGGCATAAGCGTGTGCTGTTAGTCAGCATTGCTTTTGCTATCTTTTTTGTAAAAGGTATAGTGTTAAGCTTAGGATTACTCGACCCTGAGATTGAGAGTATATATAACTCAGGTTTTGGAGATCTTCTTGATCTTATGATCTTAATCTTATTGGCGGCTACAATTTTAAAAAAATAATTATTAACTTTTGATGTGACCGCGATGGAACCTAAATCGGAATCGGATTTGGAATTAGGACTCGAATTAGATACCCGTAGACGCGTGTATGAGTTCATTCGCGTAAATCCGGGGACACACATGCGTGCGATCCAGCGTAGATTACAAATGCCCATCGGGCTTCTGAAGTTCCATATCCGATATTTAATCAAGCACGAGATGATAACCGAAAAAAAGGATAGATATTACAAGAGATATTATCTGGTTGGAACATTACGAACACTCGATAAAGAAGCGCTGTCAGTGTTGCGCCAGCAATACCCCAGATGGATCATCCTGTATTTATTAGAACACCCTGGCGCTAAGCACAAAGAGCTGCTTGCGAAATTCGAAATAAAACCTTCAACACTCTCTTTCTATCTCAAGAATCTGATCGATAAACAGCTAATATCCCGCAAACGTAAAGGTCGAGAGAGCAGCTATACGCTCAGTGACCCGGAAGGGATAATTCATATTTTGATAACCTATCGCCCCAGCTTCCTGGATAAATTAGTGGATAGGTTTTTAGAGACATGGTTTGAAGGGTTCAATGGAAATGAAAATTTTAAATATTAATAAAATTGTGATGGTCGCAAAATTTCATTTACGGAATTTCAAATGTGATAGGTTTAAGGACTCATCATGGCTCAAAATGAAACAACAAAACGATCTAAGCAAATAGAACCAATCATATCTTCAAATCAGCAAGAGTTCGATAATATCGATGAGCCCGATCAATCGGAATCTAAGGACACATTGGGTACTTACGCACATATGATAAAGGATCCGCAGTGGAACGGTGTCCCGCCGGTGGGCACGCGCCCGATTAGTGATCGCTGGCGGTTTCTAATGCTGATCATCGTTGTTTTTATTGTAAAGATTATTATCTGGTCAGGTTACCGCTTTGCATCGGGAAACTGGGTTGTGCTGCAGGACCCGGTGAATAATTATACGGCATCGTTGTTTGCAAAACCTATTTTACAATTAACACCGGTCATTTTAATATGGTGGTATTTATTCAAGGAACGTGGACTGCCGTTTAGGTTCACCCGTAAAAACCTGTTCTCATCGATTATTTTCGGTTGTTTAGGTGGTCTATTATTCTTTTTTGTTGCTTCAGGGTTGCTAGTTGGATATATGGAACTCCGTGGCTTTGGCACTGATTTTACGTTTGTCGCCGGCTGGGACGATGTTGGCTGGGCGCTCGTGATTGCCATGATGTTCTCGTATATGATCTCAACTGGTCCTGCCGAAGAATTGTTCTCGCGCGGTTTTCTTCAGGATCAGAGCGCTCGAGCATTTTCGTTGAAACATGCCATCCTTTTTTCGGCAGTCTTATTTGCATTAGGTCATGTACCGATTTCGGTATTTATGCACAGAATGAGCGCCGGTGAGCTTGGCTGGTATATGGTCACTTTAGTAATTATGGGGGTCTTCTTCTCGGTTATATATCAATGGTCGCGGAATATCGTACTTCCGATCATAATTCACGGATTATGGGATTGGTATCTGACATTATTTTCTCTCAAAGGCGCCTACAGCTCTGGATTTCTTGCGAATAAAGCGGTTAATTTCGGCGAGGCTGATTTTATCAATACCATATTGACTTTAGCGATCATGTTACCAATTTTTTATGTGATCTACCGTGTTTGGTGGCGTTATGACGAGCCGAGATTGGGTCCATTAGGCGGGTTAATTTCTGCCCTGGAGCGTATCAAGCTCACCCATTGGATCCGCAGGCATGACCGCGGCGATTGGCCAATAGGAAATCCGGTTATTATTACCGGAAGTATAGTCGGTATATTTTGTTTACTCATGATACCAATGGCGGCGGTTCTTGGAACCGAGGATACAACGAGATTCGAAGACCGGATCATGGATGGAGAATTTGAAGAGATTATTATCTATGAAAACGGCTCACTTTCTCAAGGGGCTACCCTTAACGAACATGAGTCATCGGAATTTTCCGTGGAATTTAACGCCTCAGAGATTGAACGGATCGATATAACCCTGACATGGACCGATGAGCCGCCGGCGGACTTACGATACGAAAATAAACCGGATACATTTTATATAGAGCTCCAGGACCCGGAAGCAAATGTTTTAGATTTCGCCGAGGCAAATAACGGTAATTTGGTGCTATCTTGGGCCGGTGAGGTAGGAACTATTTACAAGGGCACATTCACAGTTATAATTACCCTGGTAGACGCTGGCAACCAGGAAACCAATATAAATATAATTGGTTTACGCACCGTTGAGGATAATGCAAATGAATATTCACTCTCAATTGACTATGTAAGTTTTACCAAAAAATATACTGCCACTGAAGCCGGCGATGTGCGTTGGGGTGAGGAAGAACTTGTATAGCCGTTGAGTTTTTGGGAAGATCGATTTATTTTATGGATGAGATGTACATCAAAGGATAGCTCAGTTCTTTTATAAATTCAAGTTTTGCCACTACAATTGAATTTCTATATTTAATTTTCAGATGAACCTCCAACATATCACCAGTTAAGCTATCATAGTCATATTCATCATGCTTATCTTTCAATTTTTTCCGCTCTATTTTAACAAACGCGTCTTCGACGAACGGCTGGATCTGTATACCATCTTTGATGGCTTTTTCTAAAACTTCTACATTGGCGTTACTAACTGGCGTACCCACGAACTGATGATACACCGAACCTAATTTGATCCCCGCCTCAAAAGCTGCACGCTCGCGACCGGTACACTTGAAATACTTGTCGGCTTTGTCATATTGGTTTTTTATCTCCTTAGCCATATATCTCACCTTAACAAAGTTGGCGATTCTATTTTCTTTTATCCTGACCCTGTGTGATAAAGAATGGTACCACAAATATATAACAAATAATAAGCGCAAGACCGGTTATGTGAACCAGTTCGTAATATTTAAAACTGAAAAATAGACTTAGGATTATAAAACTCACCAGTAACCCCACCACCACTGCAGCCACACCCCTGAAGATTGGGTAATGTACATCACTAACCATTAATATGGCAGTAAGTGTTACCACGGGTAATATCAAAGCCGGCTGTGTGGATAAGTTAAAAGTTGGTAATAATAAAACCACAATTATTAAAGCCATGGCTGGAGTCGGTAAACCCGTGAAATAATTATTCAAGTTCCGCAGTGTTATGAACCGCGCCAGCCGGAGAATGCCAAAACCAACTACGAAAAATGAGGCTAAGACAGTCAATAGATTTATCCAGCTTGTGAAACTGGTTTCCGCAGGATTATAAAAAAAACCATATAATAACACCGCTGGTGCAAAACTGAATGACACGGTATCCGCAATAGCATCAAGAAATATTCCAAACGTATGCTTTGACCTGGTCATTCGCGCTAACATACCGTCTATACCATCCAGGATGATCGCGAATAAGATCAAAATAAACGCGTTAGCGAATAATCTATCGATAACGTACATGATCGCTAAAAACCCGATAAGAGCGTTCAAGACCGTGATGAAATCGGCAACTGTTATATATTTTAGAATACTCATTCAATAACACCTTGGGTTTACTATTCTAATTACGGTTATCAATTATCTCAGCAATTGAGGTAGTCCCTGCTAAAACCCTATCGTTAACCTTAACCAGTACTTTAACTTTATCCGTGGGCAGGACCAGGTCCACTCTCGAACCGAATTGAATGATTCCGATCCGTTGACCTTTTTTCAAATATTGTCCGGTATGAAAATAAGGTACAATACGTCTTGCAAATGTTCCTGCGATCTGGATTATTTTAATAATGCCGATAGCGGTCTTCAATGAAGTTATCTGGCGCTCGTTATTTGCCGATTCGTGACGATATGCGGGTACGAAACCACCGTGGCTATGCACCGTGGCAAGCACTGTCCCAGCAAGGGGTGAACGATTCACATGTACATTGAATGGGCTCATGAAGATCGCAACTCTTGTAGCCTTGATTTTACTTTTTCTATGGCTTTTATCGGTATATTTATTTTGATTGGATTTTTTCCCGGTTTTATTATGGCTATTTCTTAGCTCAACTTCGGTCATTGACGAGGATATTGAAATAATCCTACCGTCGGCGGGTGAGACAATACCACGCCCCGCTTGCCGCTTTGGATCACGAAAGAAGAGTAAAAATATACAATCAGCTAGTAATAATAATACAGATATGCCAATGAACATAATTTGTTCGATTAATAAGAACAACAGCAGTGCTGCTGACGCGAATAATAAAGTGCCTAATATCCAGTTATAACCTCCTTTTGCAATCATATCCATGTAATAAATATGATAATATAAAAATAGTTTGCTGGAATGTCAAAAAGCGTGCCAGCACCGGTCCTTCGGACAGTCATAGAGTCGAGAGTCCAGGCTTAATTATCAATGATTAGTCAAGGAGTTAGAATTCCAAATTTAATTGCTATTATTTGAATTTGAACAAATACAGAATTTTTACTCTTACAACAAAAATAAGAACTATATATTAATTTAGTTTATTTTTGTGCTGGGGTTGGAATTCAATATTCAACATATATTATTTACTGAATTCCAAACTTCGATAATTTGCAAACGCAAATTTTCTCGAGCTAAAAATTCCTATTAAATATTTTTATTTCTAATCGGAATTTTATAC
>CBFDAW010000135.1:0-7269 GCA_965602865.1 uncultured Thermoplasmata archaeon | reverse complement strand
AATGAAGAAGAAATGAAAAAAATTCTTGAACTCAGTAAAGATTCCCATGTCTATGAGACTATTATTGAATCCATTGCACCCTCGATTTATGGTATGAATATAGAAAAAGAAGCTCTCGCATTACAGTTATTTGGTGGTGTGACTAAACATATGCCAGATGAAACAAGGATCAGGGGAGATATACACATTATGTTAATTGGTGACCCAGGAACTGCGAAGAGTCAACTTTTGGAATATATTTCACATCTTGCACCGCGTGGTGTATACGCCTCTGGTAAATCCACATCCGCTGCTGGGTTAACCGCCGCGGCAGTACGTGACGATTTTGGTGAGGGTCGCTGGACTCTCGAAGCCGGTGCCTTGGTGCTTGCGGATGGTGGAATTGCATGTGTGGATGAGATCGATAAAATGACCACTCAGGATAGATCTGCACTGCATGAAGCTATGGAACAGCAAGTGATACATGTTGCAAAAGCAGGTATTACGGCTGCACTTAAATCAAGATGTGCATTATTAGCAGCAGCTAATCCCAAGTATGGTAGATTCGATGAATACAGACCAATTTCTGATCAGATCGATATGGCACCAGCACTATTATCGAGATTCGATGTCATTTTTCCCATAAAAGATAAACCGGATAAGGTTGTCGACTTGAGCATGGCTGAGCATATTCTAAGATCACACCTCGGTGGTGAAATCAAAGAGCATAGAAGTATAAGTGATGACCCAAAATTCACCAAAGAGGATGAGGAATCTGCTTTAGGTGCTGTAATTCCGATTCTAAGTACCCAATTCCTAAGAAAATATATTGCGTTTTCGAGACGAAATATAGTCCCCGTCATGACACAAGAAGCGATGCAGGACCTGGCAGACTTCTATGTTCGATTACGCTCGCAAGAGAGTAGTGGCGAAACTGGAGCCATTGCAATCACGCCGCGGCAGCTGGAGGCACTGGTTAGGCTTGCAGAAGCCAGTGCTAGGATTCGATTAAGTGAACAAATCACAAATGAGGATACTGAGCGGGCTATTAAAATTGCACAATATTACCTCAGGCGAGTGGCAAGTGATTCAGGTATTTTAGATATTGATATGATCGCCACGGGAGTAAGCCATACCCAGCGCAGCCGAATTATTGAGCTGACAGAGATCATCAGAGCTCTCAGCGCGGAGGATAAATCTGGGGCGGCTAATGAAGATGAGATCATTTCTGAAGCTGAGAGTAAAGGGTTTGAGCGTGAACAAATCAAAACCGATCTCGAGAAATTACAACGCGAAGGCAGAATCTTTAGACCGACCGAGAAAAAGATCAGATTGGTTAAATAATTTTGTTAAAAATTAGATTAATTTAAATAAAATATATCACATATATATATTCATAATTAAATGGAGTAATAAGATGGATAACAATTCTATTGCGATAAAAGTATACAATCATAACGGCGAAATCTTACTCGCGGCATGTGATGAAGAATTATTGGGTAAAACCTTTGAAGAAGGCGAGTTGCAATTACAGGTACATGTAGAATTTTATGACGGTTTTAGAATAGATGATAAGGATCTAATCCGCCAGTTGGGAAATTCAACCATAGCAAACCTGGTAGGGGAACATGTGATCAAATGTGCATTAGACGCCGGCTTAATATCAGATGACAGTATAATTCGTATCCAGGGCATTCCGCATGTTCAGATTTTCCGGATGGTTTAAATGTTCTAAGAACATTGCTGCGAGTTCAAATTAAATGATTATTAGACAGAATAACTTAGTGGGGAAGTATCGAATATAAAAGAAATTTACATTAAAATGATAATTTAATTTTATAGGTGTTTACCAGATGCCACCATTACAGAATTTATTACATCAATCAGTTCAATTGTCGAAAGGAATTAACTCTCCTTTAAAAAATGGAGTTAATAGAATTAAAGATTATAATAATTATAATCTCCGAATAATTAATCAACTTAATAATCAAAATCGAATTTTAGTTTCAAATTTTAACCCAACTATTAAGCAAATAAATAATAGCGGGATTAAGAATGCAAATTTGGTAAAATCCTTAAACAATGTGACTAAGAATATTGCTCCCTTAACACGGGAGGCAAATGATGTTAAGATCTCAATATTAAAATCAATGACATATCACCGTTTACCAAAAGAGTATTATATCAAGATCCAACAAATCGACAACCTAAAAGAAAAATCAAAGGATATCGGTACCCCAACACAAAAAAGCTTGATAGTCCCGGTAAAATTGGTAAAACCGCTTGCTGCACTTCATCAAACTGCCGGTGCAATACAAAGTGCAACTTTAACCAAACCAGAAGAAAAAGATCAAGTTAAATTGGATTTTGAACCTGAAACAAAATCAGTGGGTTCCACCGAACCTGAAATCATCTATGACCCAAAACCAACCTCAGTACTAGCCGTACCACCAGCACGAGGATCCGAGACAGTTTTTGAGCTGCCTGAGAAAGAAATATCCACTTATGAAGAACCACCGTCCCCTCAAACGACCATATCACCAACAAAGCCGGTTCTAATTAAAGATCTAGCATTTCTCAAACCAGAGCCGGCACCTGGGAAAAAGGTGGTGGAAGATGACCAGATCATTGAAGAGGAAATGTTAGTTAAATCTGATAAACATGAAGATACCATTGAGCTTGAGAGCTGGAAGATTATTGAGGATCAAAGTACGGCGGATGAGCCAATTATTTCTCGAAAGATCGAAAGTCAAGCTGAGATCGTTACTGGTCCAAAATCCAAGATAACACAAAGTAAAGTACCCAATAGTAAATCCATATTACCAATAATAGACGCTATCGGATTATTAACCGGCATTGCGGCTGCTGCACCGGTCAAACCGAAAATAATTACACCTAGCCAAAAAAAGAAAATTCATACGACACCTTTGAAAGAAATGAAGATCAATGAGATTGGAAAAACCAGAGAATCAATAAAAACCATTCCAAGTCCACCCCCACCAAAACCCAAGCCCTCTATCACTGAACCGGCTTATGATTTAGAAACATTCGAAGAAATTGTTCCAAAAGCGGCAATATCTACTGAACCAGATGAACTTAAGTTAGAGCAAACTACGCCACATAGAGAAGAATCGGAAAAAGAAGTTATTCGTACTAAACCCGTTTTGAAAAGTAAACCGACAATGACTTCGAATTGGATACCCATTGTTGCTGCTGTGAGTTTAGTAAGTGGTATAGCTGCAGCGGCTTCTGACGCTACTAACAATTTACGATCTACAAAACAACAAATCGTGCCAAAACCAGGTATTAAGTCAGTTGCTAGAAAATCCATTGATATAGAAAAAACACAAATTTCACCTTCCGATCTAAAAACCGTAAAAACCAGTCAACCGGTGAAAGAAATTACAAAGAAACCAGAGATGGCGCGACAAACACAAAAAGAAACCAAAATCAAAACTACGATGGTAAAACCAATACCTACAATCGCTTCGACTACGGGTGCACTTGGATTACTTAGCTTTATCGCGAAAAAATCAGCTACCCCAAAAAATGTAATTTTTAAACCACTTCAACGAGCAAGACATGAATCAGAATTAGGAGCGGAACCGGTTATTATCTCAAAACGAATGATCGTGGCTAATGCAAACCTTCCTACGCAAACAACCTCAGCAATAGATAACCTAACCATTGCCGCATCGCAATCCAAATCATCGTTATATATTGACAATATCAAACCAGACGCTACCAAAAAAAGTGATTCCGCTATAATATTTAAACAGCGATTTACTCCGGGACAATCATCAAAAATACCAAAACAGGTTTTAACTGAACCCTCATTAGATATACCTCCAGCTTCTGAACACGAATATAATCAAATAGAACCAATAAAAAAACCAATACCTATAAAACTTAAACGCAGCCTGATAATAGGTGGGGGTTCTATTGGCGCTTTAGGTTTACTAAGCACTATAGCTACCACTACTGCGTCTACTAGAGCTGAAATTTATTCAAAATCACCCACCCTATCAACTGTTCTTAAAAATTCATATGAACCTCCTTCCAAATTACCAAAAACCGGTTCAAATAATATTTCACCGGAGATATATATTAAACCCCCAGCTTCTGTAATAATAGCTCAAACTAGATCAAAGCTGACAAAACCAGTCTCACGGGATAGTGTAAAGGCATTGAATATTTTGAGTGCTGTAGCGCTAAGTGCGGGGCAAAGACAAACTACCCACACTGTTTCTATACCCGAAGTAATTATTGCCCGTCGAGAAAAGGTGGCGAAAAATAAAGATAAATATCCTTATAAGGATCTACGGCAACTCACACAAACAAGTTTATCCAGTAGAACAAAATCGATGAAAAGAGATGAATTAATACAATCTCCTTTAGACCCTTTAGCATTGGTTACCACAAAGCAATTTTCCAGCATATCCGAAGCTATTGGTTTAATCCAGAGACCCGAAAAACGATTGGCAAAACGATTAACTCATGGGCAAACAATAGAATTAATTAAAGGAGAAGAGATAGAGATGGGAGAGGCACTTGAAAAAACAAAACCGCAGATATCAAGAGGTAGTAGACCTATTTATATTTCGTCACGGGAAGGAACAGGCAAAGAAATACTTAGTAAAAAGCCTACAGAATCAGATGTACAACAGGTTCAACTATCAACTTCGAAACCACCTAGTTCTGCATATTTCGACCGCATTCCACCCGGGGCACCAGTGAAAAAGAATCTAGATAGGGAACGGATGTCAGATCTGGAAGAACAGATACAACTACTTAGAAAAAAGATTAGTACCAAAGAAGGGGAACAATTTCCATCAAATAGGAAATTACAAGAGGTCGTTCATGATCCAAATCTACAAACACAATTGAAGAAAATGTTCTATGAAGCTTGGCTAGAGAACATGGATAAAGAGCTAAAACGCTATGGAGAATAGAATTATAAATATAAAATTGAAAAAATATAAGTGTCAGGAAGAATATATAAGTAGGAACATTATTGGGTGATGATTATGAGTATTTGGCTTGGATTTCCAGAAAAAAGCAATAATGGTGGTGCTGGCGCAGGCACTGATGACATTCAGACGATAATAGACGATATCCAGACAAAAGATCAAGAAATTGATCAGCTTCAGGACCAAATAATCGTCGATCTTGAAGAAATCGATGCCGAATTTAAAAAGTCTGAGAAAGAAGAATTTGTTAAAGATGCAGAACTTACAAGTGACGGAAGAGCTAAAGAAGGATCGGGAATAGAACCGATTACGGTAAACGATGACACTACCTGGAATGAAATCGTTAGTTCATATACTAAAGCATGGGGTTTAGAGATAGGACCAAAAAAAGATTCGCTGGAAGATAGACTTTTTCTAATTCGACCAGTCATGGATAATAAATGGCAATATGGTAATCCCAAAATACCACATGGTTCCATTACGGTAAATACTGAGTCTCGTGTTAGTACTTCATATAAAGGTAATGTAAAAACAAATATAGATGATGCTGCCGATAAATTAATAGAAATCAATGATAAAATGAAAGAGCTTGAAACCGAATTAGAAAATGAACGTTTAGAAACAGAAACTGGTGGTGCCGGTGGAGGTGGAAATGCAAACCAGAATATACTTGAAGCTGTAAAAAATATGAAAGCAATTAAAATTAATACAGTTACGAATGTAATTACAAATGATAATCGTTGGTTAGTAGAGCACCAAGTACCCGGCAGGGCGGGGGTGGACAGTGAGGTAAGTGCCAGCGTAATCCAGGATTTAGGTAGACGGCCTGGACAAATGGAGTTCAAAGGCGTTCTTACTGCCGAATCTGAAGATCGCCAGGAACTGCATAAAAAGATTGAAACCTTGAAATGGTTTTACAAACAGCGGAAACCATTGTACTTCTCATCACGATTCGTGAACCAATTGGATGCTACGAAAGTTGTAATTGAAAAATTAAACTTTGAAGAGACTGATGATTCGCCGTATGCTGTTAAATTCGACTGTGTATTGAAAGAGTACAGTGAAGTTGACTGGAAAGCAGATACAGATCAGCCTCCGGAGAAACTTACTCTACATACTAATCATTGGGCACAATATCAAGCACTCAAAGCTATAGTAGGTTACAGAACAAGATTCATCGAACCCGAAGAAACCGTGAATAGCTCGGAAATTAGTAAACGAATAGCAAATTTTATTATTGGATTAAACGGCATGATTAAACGAATTTCCACGATGGGGATCGGTGAAGAAGGACAAAGACCAAGCGACCTATTAGCACCGACAGCCAATCTGAACGAAGCTGTTGATTTTTATGATGGTCAGGTCGGGGACCTGGTTACCGACCAAGCATCAGGGATCGATGGGGTTTTAGAAGGCATCATGAACAACCTCTCAGGAGCTTTGGATTCCGGAGAAGGCTCAATGAATGATATGTTCAGAACAATAGGCGATAATCTTACTGGTGAAGTTGAAAATGGCGCAGAAAAACTTAACGATATTATTGGAGATGGTGCTACCAAAGTAAAAGATTGGATTGGAGATCTTTCAGATGATGCAAATGGTGCTCTGGATAGTGCGCAAGATAAATTAAATTCACTTCTAGATGATGTTGATACTAAACTTGATGGTGCATTGTTGAAATCCCAAACAAAACTCAAGGAAGTCTTGGATAGATATGGAATAGATATCCCTGATGAAAAATTAGATGAAGGTAGACGAAAGATCGAGGAATTAATTGAAAGTGGTAAGGCTAAACTTAAAGAAAAGATCGGTGAAGCACGGGATAAAGCTGGAGAATATGTCGAATCTGGAAAGGAAAAGTTAAATGAATTGGTTGATAAAGCAGAAGACCAGGCAAAAAAAGCAGTTGATACTGCAAAGGATAAATTGGAAGATGCAATTGAAAAAGGTGTAATTACTGCTGAAGAAATTATTTCAAAAGCAAGAGAAAGTATAGAGGACGCCGCTAAAAACCTGACTGCAGATGTAGGCGATACTGTAAAAGACGCCCAGAGTAAATTAACGGATAAACTTGGCAGTATAAATACACCACTCAATGACGCCGAGACTAAGACTGATAGTAAGATGGATGAAGCAAAGTCTGATGCATCATCTTCGGTAGATTCTGCCAAAGCTTCAAAAGCGGAAGGTGGTGCACCGTCGGAAGGTGCTGGCGCACCGGGAGAAGCAGCAGCACCGGGAGAAGCAGCAGCACCGGGAGAAGCAGCAGCACCGGGAGAAGCGGCAGCACCGGGAGAAGCGGCAGCACCGGGAGAAGCGG
>CBFDAW010000134.1:0-7274 GCA_965602865.1 uncultured Thermoplasmata archaeon | reverse complement strand
TGTGATGATACATGGATATATGATTTAAGTGATAATTCCTGGACAAAGAGAATATTACCAGAAAATCCAAAAGCTAGAATTGGGCATGCAATGGCGACTATTTGGGGGACAGATAATATAATACTATTCGGTGGTGAAAACGATAATAATGAATTCGATGATACATGGATATATCACCAATTTTTACCTAATGTAAACGGAACTTTCATTTCTTCTCCTTATAATACCAGTTATTATTCAACCTTTAAAACAATAAACTGGGATGCTGTTCTACCTGAAGGAACAAGCATTCAATTCCAAATTCGAACCTCCTCTACCGAGTTGGGTCTAAGTTTCGGAGAGTTTATTGGACCGGATGGGACCACTGCTGCATATTATTCTTCCCCAGCATCTAATATTTGGTCTGGACATAATGGAGATACGTGGATCCAGTACAAGGTTTATTTTAATACTAATCTTAATGATAAATCACCCATCTTGAAAGAAATAAGTATTTCTTACAATTGTTTGCCAAGAACGGTATTATATAGCCCAGCCAATGGAACTGTAATACCTGATAATAAACCAACTTTCACATGGGATTTTATAGATGATTCAAACGAACAAATCGCGTTCCAAGGACTCATTGATGATAATTCTGATTTTGAAAATGTGAATTATGATAGTGATGAACAACCCTATGCAATTCAACAATGGCAATTTCCTGTTGGGACAAGCTATACTACATTACCCGATGGCATTTGGTACTGGAAAGTACGCATTAAAGACAACGATTTTGATTGGGGGGAATACAGTCCGGCAAGTGTGTTCACTATTGATACCAAAATTCCGAGCTCAATGATTGATTTTCCAATAAATAACGGCTCGTATAAATATTTAAATATTATATCTGGAACCGCCTCCGACTGCCCAGGTGGAACGGGATTGAATAAAGTAGAAATTCTAATTAAAAGGTTTTCTGATAATAATACTTGGGATGGTTTTGATTGGAGAGTTGGTGAATATTGGGTACCCGTATACGGCACTACGGATTGGTGGTACGATTCGAGTACTGTGAGTTGGACGTCAGGAAATCAATATCAAATATATTCACGTGCAATGGATAATGCCACTAATTATGAGCAATTGCGCTTTAATATAATATTCACATTCGATACTGATCCGCCAATCTCGAGTATAGATTTTCCTATGAATAATTCATATTTGAATAAAATATCTAAAATTTCAGGTAGCTCTATAGATAATGGCGGCTCAGGGATTAATATTGTGAAAATCAAAATTAAGAATTTTGAGGATAATACATATTGGGACGGTACTGCTTGGATATCAGCTATTAACTGGATAACTGCAATCGGAACTGATTCTTGGTTTTATAATTGTAGTGATATTAAGTGGTTAAACGGGGCTCAATATGTAGTAAATTCACGAGCAATCGATAATGTGGGCAATAAGGAATTTTCAGATTTAATAAATATTTTTATATTCGACAATCAACCGCCGGAGGATATTTCTATATTAATCAACAATGATGATAACTATACAAATTCTTCTTCTGTAAAATTATCACTTAATGCAGATGATATTGAATCTGAAGTAGATAAAATGGCATTTAGCTCAGATAATATGAACTGGTCAACCTGGGATTCGTTCAATTCAACCTCTTCATATGAATTATCTGCGGGTGATGGCGAGAAAATCGTATTTTTCAATGTGAAAGATAAAGCAAACAATACAGCTAACTCTGTTTTTGACACCATTATTCTAGATACCGAACCACCTAGAAATCTTTCAATTATAATCGATAACGGTTCTTATGAAACCAGCTCGGAATCAGTTACCTTAAAACTTGATGCTATTGATGATACATCTGGGGTACACCAGATGTCATTTAGTACAGATGGAAGTAATTGGACATCATGGATACGTTTTAATCATGAAAGTAATATTTTCCTCCCACCTATTAACGGTGAAAAAATTATTTATTTTCGTATAAAGGATCGAGCCGGTAACATTGCTGACCCCATAGAAGCGACAATTATTTTAAACACAAGCTCTCCAATAAAAGATGATACGCCAGATAATGAACATACAACCGAGACCCTTTTTACTTTTCCGTGGACATGGTTTGTTATTATATCTGTTATTCTAATTATTATGATTACAATAATTATATTAATTCTTGTTATCTATCGAAAGAAAAGATCTAATCAGATATTAACCTCAAAAAAAGCAGTTATGGTCAAACCCAGTGCATTACCAAAATCTGAAATTACCGTGGATCATGTTCCACTATCTCCGAAGGCATCACAGTTACCGAGAACCGACGAAACTTCAGTTTCTCAATCAAAACCAAAAGATCCTACTTAAACACATAGTATACAAAAATATGATCATGATCATAAAAAAATATCGAGAATCTCGATATACGGTAGATGATTTTGATATAATCGTAGAAGATAAGTAAAGAGGTAGGATTTGGGGTTGAAAAGTACTACTATATAAATATTTCTTGGTAATTACCAAGAAGTCTTTAAATATGAGAAATTAATTTATTATTACTATGCAATTTGAAGTAGATGTTAAAAATTAAAAAGAGGTTGGGGGGCGATTAGAAAAAAAAAGACAATTGGGGTGAACCGCCCCCCTTTTGGGGTGAGTGAAACGATGGATAATGCAATTGTAAGATATAAATATTTTTATCAGAAATCAAAAATTATTTAACCCTTTAAATATTTTTTATTTGTATGGTAAAATATACAAAAATAATAAAAAACAAAAATTTTCCATATCGGCTGATGATGTTTATTCTAATTCTTATTCCAATAATATTTTATCAAGATTTTTCAATCCATTTTTTATATCATTTTACAGGGTCTGTACTTACGAATGTGATAACTCTTCAATGGCACATTGTGATTTTGAATATAGTATTGTTCCTTTCTTTTTTAATACCCTTATCCTTTAGAAAAAAAATAAATTGGAAAGAATATGGTTTGGTGACCGGATTTTTCGTGTCTTTATTTATTGAAATGTACGGTATTCCATTAACGATCTTTTTCGCTTCAAAATCATTTTCTGGATACGATATTGACTTACCGAATGTAATATATGGATTTAAATTTCTCGGTGTGGAAATAGAAATGACCCTTGCTATGGTCTATGGGACATTACTAATGGTCATCGGTATGTTTTTAATAATAATTGGATGGATAACACTTTATAAGAACTTAAAAGAAAATCTAATCGTAATAAAAGGTATATATTCCTATTCAAGACATCCTCAATATTTCGGTTTTATTTTAATCATAATTGGTTGGATTATCGGTTGGCCAACAATTTTAACATTGATATTCGCTCCCATATTAATTTATATATATATTCGTGTGTGCAAAATTGAAGAAAATGAATTATCGAATAATATGGACTATAACTCTTACAGGAAAACGGTACCATTTTTTATATAAGCTCTTTCGAACGCGATTAACTTTAATAAAAGAGTAGTGGAATACTTGGGTGCTGTCCAATGGCGATGAGTGAGGTTGTAAAGTTCTTATATGTGAAATACTTAAGCCAATAAATATTTATACTTCTACTTTAATTGTAATTTTAGAATTAAAAATTGAATACCCATATGACAAATCGTCTGTAGGTATCATAAAAGGGTCACCAATTTGGAATTATTTTAATATGAAATGGAAGGCATCTTTGAATGGTTTTAGGTGAAAAAATTAAGGATCCATTGAATCATGAAATTAGACACATATTATTAAATATTATTTTAAAATACAAAAAAACTGGAATACGTTTAGTAGAGCTTTCTCGAATTACCGGTAAAAAAAACCACAGCCTGCGTCACCACTTGGATATTTTGGAGAAGAAAAAATTGGTATATACAAAAAGTACTACTCATCAGTTATATTATTATCCGGATTCACATATACCAAAGCATGCGCGCATAGGTCATCCATTAGAAACCGAAATCAGATCGAAAATGCTTGAAGCCATTATAGATGGCAAGGAAAATGGGGTACATCTGAATACGCTGTATCGGAAATTAAAAATCTCTAAAAATCGAACTTTAAAATCTTTAAATATTTTAAAACATTTCGAATTAATAGATATGGAACAAGGAGACAATTCAATCTTTTGCTATCCAACACTGAAAACTCAAGATCTGGTTAAATATATTAAGGAAAAAAGTATTTTATTGGAAACGATCAAAGATAAAGATGGTATCCTTCTCGGTGAGCTTGAAGATCGGATGGATATCATTAGCCTAAATTATTTTAAATTATGTGTATATCCGAGAAAGCAAGGATCAGATACTCTTTTTTATATAACTCCTTTTGTAAAACGTCTTCTAGAAAAATTTGGTTCTGTTTCGTAATTTGACCGGATACCCATCTTTTTCTATATATTTTTATCAGATTATTCTTTTTCATACTTGAATGATACCTGCACCCGGGCTCTGTATGCGGTAATCTTACCCTTCTCAATTTTCGTATCCAGCTTTACAACCTCACAAATTCGTAAGTCTCGGAGCCTCTCAGAGGTTTTTGTTACTACATTGTTAACCGCTTCTTCCCAGCTTGTTGGCGAAGAGCCCACTAGCTCGATAATTTTATAAACACTATTTGGCATATCTCTCCCCTCCTGTGGAACATAATAAGTATATCTTTAAAAGCTATATATTGTTTTGGTTATAAGCAGATGAGGCAATAAATGGGCGTTTTTAAGGCTGATATCAATGATCTCGAACAAATTTTAATTGTAATAAATGAAACCAATCGTAGATATTATCGTACTATAATACCCCCTGACTATTTTAAGGAACCCGTATTAACGTCTAATGAGATGTTAAAATTATTTAAGAAAATGGACTTTTATATCTATAAAAAAGCCGGAATAACAATCGGTGTTGCCGCCTTCGAGCCAAAGAGTGATAACTCAGGTGAAGTTCATTGGGTGTATGTGCTGCCCAGTCATGAAAGAAAGGGTATTGGGACATCTCTAATGAAATATATTGAAGTTGAGGCAAAAAAAAGGAAATATAAAACTTTAAAATTACCAACTTCAGAGCAAGCCTATTGGGCTACTAACTTTTACAGGAAATTAGGTTATAAACTGACTGAACGCGTAAATGCACCAGAGGGTAATATGCTTATTTTTGAGAAGAAATTAAGATAATTATGATCCTATTTACGTTTCCTCTTTCGCCAGCGAAGATATACTATGAGAGCTAGTACTAAAATTATTACAAAAGCTAAGTACCAGAATGGGAGCTCATCTTCAGATGCTGGCTCTTTAATGGAGACCTCAGGTAGGCTCAAGTTACACAAGTCGTAGTGTCCCACTTCCAATGTATACTTCCCTTCCCCCGGGTCGTTCATGCCGGGAAATAATGGTGCATACATGGCATTACCGTTTATCAAAGTAGAACTACCATTGTTACTGAAATAGAATGTAATGCTAATATCGTACTCTATCCTCAATTCCACGTAATTTATTCCTTTTAGAGGTCTCGGAAGCTTTATACCCATACCTATTATTCCGAAGGTCCATTTACCCTCCGAAGATGCGTCAAGTTCTGCAGTGTCTATTCCACCCGAATTTACTGAAAGGTCGCTTTGGTAGTCAATATTGCCATCGTCATTATAATCAATAGTAAATGCTATGTCCGCCGCCTTGAATTCATTTAGGTTCAAGGCCGAATATGTCATTGATATCTTTGCGGTATTAGCCCCCTGGGGGACTATTACATATTTGGTCTGGTTTACGGCCGAGAGCGGATTCCCAGCTTGGTCGTTATATCTTGAGAATTCCCCGGACCAGTCCAACACCGCCTCTGAGGCATAGGTTTTTGCAGCACCATCCACATCATTCCGAGCATAGGCTGAAATTGCATCTCTAACTGATATCTTTCGCAATGGATACTGTGCTCTTAATCGTTCGAGTGTAAGTGAAATTCCCACGGCTTTTTTTGCATCCACCAGCCCATAACCCTGAACATAATCAATTGGTTTTCCATCCCAACCAGTAGAATTAGTGTCCCCTGCAACATTACCGTGCTCTTCATCTCGAGGTAGAAGAATCGCCGAAGCCTCGAGGATCCATTCAGCTTCATGAATGCGTGTTTTTGGATTGCTATACCACCCTTCGTAATCAGGTCCCGAATAGTCCTCATGCAGTTCGGAGAGTGTCATGGACGGTGCAGCTTGCCACAATAATGCAACAAGACCTGCCACATGCGGGGTGGACATGGATGTACCGCTAATAGCTAAGTAATACGGATTCACATTTCCGCCTATATACGAACCACCGCTAATAATCGTCCGTCTTGCAGAGGTAGACCAAATATTTCTTCCAGGTGCACCTATATCCGGATAAGTATGGTTGAACCCCACTTCGCCACGTGATGAGAAGTCGGTCACTGCTGAGCCATCGCGTTCATAAGCGGCAACTTCTATTCCAACTGGTGTATTTCCCTGCTGGGATGTAGTGATAACCGTACCTTTAGGATCATCTCGTCCGTCATTTCCTGCGGACCACGTGGATACAATATTGTTATCAAAGGTAAGTTTCTCTATCAATTGCGTAAGTAACATATTTGGGTCATATTCACCCACCGAGGAATGCCATGAGTTCGTGACCACCCTAATGTTATATGGGTTTGCGTTAGGCCGAGAATGATCATAGACCCATTCCAAACCTTGAATATAGCCATCTTCGGTGGGCGTAGCCGCTTCCTCGGGAATGGAGACCGTGACGCCAATAAGGTTCGCCCCCGGTGCTACACCTCTTCGTGCACCAGCAGAGGCGTCACCATTGCCTGCCACAGTACCGGCAACATGCGTACCATGACCATAGTTCGTATCCGTGTTTTCCGCTTCTAGCCATATACCAGAGCCCGCATCATAAACATTCATAATGGTTTTGTCACCATAATCGAGGTCCGGGTGACCTGCATCTATACCCGTATCCACAACACAGACTGTAACACCAGTCCCATCGATAGGCCCCTTAACGCCATCTTCCGTACGAATTATCTTCGACCACACCTCGGTGGCGTTAATGATCCAGGTCCCCATTTCCATGTCAAGTACTACAGGGTCATTATGTTCTATAAACGTAACTCTTTCATACTTAAGCAGCTCTTCAAGCTCTTTTGTTGGGCCTTGGATAGATAGCGCCGGGACAACATGAAAGGTACACTTTATTGTAAAGTCAAGATTCTCAACAAAAACTTTATCACTTTGACTGGGACCATCTATAAA
>CBFDAW010000133.1:0-7277 GCA_965602865.1 uncultured Thermoplasmata archaeon | reverse complement strand
ACTACAATGAAAAATTCATAGGACGCTGTTTATTGATTGTTAGTCAGCCTCAATTCATCTTATTTTGTTCAAGGGATCGAAGCCCAAATTAACAGTGATTATTAACGAATAATTAATATATTAATGATCAAGAATAAATGCTTCCGTCGGGATTCGAACCCGCATAAACAAAATAGGATTATTATTTGAAAATAGCCTATTTTGTTTTGGGCTAAAAATTCCATTTAATTCATCGCTTTAGAGAATTTTTACCCCGGGGTAGGAATTCCCTTTTTTGTTTATATAAATCACAGGGATTCGAACCCGAGGGGTAGGAATTCCGATTTTAGTCGATAATACAACAAAGGAATTCCTAGCTCAGAACAAAATAAGAACCAATCAATAAATCATTTTATTTTGTTCAAGGGTTCGAAGCCCAAATTAACAGTGATTATTAACGAATAATTAATATATTAATAATAAAGAATAAATGCTTCCGTCGGGATTCGAACCCGAGTCCTCGGCTATCTCCAACACTTTCTTGCAATCAACGCTTTTTGGTCCAATCGGGTGGAAAAAGGGTTGCGAAAGGCCGAAATGATTGGCCGGTCTACACTACGGAAGCATTTTATTTAGAAATCAGATTTGTGCGGTTAATGAAATAATAATATAATAGCCTTTCGTCTGGTTAAATTGGCATAGGCTTTATTTACAGGGGCAGAATCTGAACAAAAATTTCAAATACTAAAAAATGTATAAAGTAACTTACCATGTAATAGAGCAACACTTCGCTCTTTATCTGGGAGATTTCGTATCGCTTTTTATATTATAACTTAATTCATGTGCACTCAATAATAGGATAATTATTGGGGAAGAGATATAGGTCGAACCTAAATAATATCGACTGTAATCAGGGGTTATCAGTTGGAATCCCCAAGTAAGTTACTTTGACTCTTAAGAACTTACAGATTTTTCGATTGATATAGGGTAAGTTAGACTTATCCATGTTAATCAAGAATTTGAAGTAACAGTCCATTGGTCGATCGATGATTATCTAACCATATGCAACCTGGACGTTTGTAGAGTCAATTACTTGTGGCTTCCACGCTGTTTGGGGAATGACTCGGTTCAGACGCCGAAGAAGGTCGTGCCAAGCTGCGAAACATCTTTGGGTAGGCGCATGGAGCCTTTGATCCAAAGGTAACCGAATGGGACTTCCTGCCTTCGGGCGATCCGTAAGGATTGGGAACAGGGGGAATTGAAACATCTTAGTACCCCTAGGAAAAGAAATCAATCGAGATGCCGTTAGTAAAGGCGATCGAACACGGCATAAGGCAAACCGAATCCCTGGTAGAAATATCAGGGAGATGTGGAGTTGTAGACCCGGTTACTTCTACCCCAGTTAACTCAAAGTCTGCTGGAATGCAGCGCCGTAGAGGGTGATAGCCCTGTAGAGGTAAGCTGGCAGAAGATTTCCGGGTATCTTGAGTAGTACGCGTTGGCTATCGCGTATGAATGGGAGACACTGACTTCCAACTTTAAATACGATCTGAAACCGATAGCGCACTAGTAGCATGAGTGAATGTTGAAAAGTACCCTTGACGGGAGGTGCAAAGAACCTGAAACCAAACAGCTACAGACTAATATGGCGTGAAAGGAACGAAGCACGTAAGTGTGGACCAGCGTTATATTTTCCGTTTCGAATAACGGGCCAGAGAGTTCCGATTAATGGCGAGGTTAAATGTTTATGCATGTAGCCGTAGGGAAACCAAAGGTCTGCAGCCACTTCGTGTGGTCAGAGACTAGGTGTGCTCGCCTGGAGTCATTAGTTGGATACCCGAAGCCGGTCGATCTATGCGTGGGCAGGTTGAAGCCCGAGGAAACTCGGGTGGAGGACCGTACCAGTACTGATGTGCAAATCGTTTGGATGACCTGCGTATAGGGGTGAAAGGCCAATCTAGACCGGTAATAGCTGGTTCCTCTCGAGACTACTCTAAGGTAGACCTCAGGTTAGGTAGTTCATGCGGTAGAGCTCTGATTAGGTACTTAGGGGGAGAAATCCCTCGGTATTTTGTCAAACTTCGAATGTGTGGACGCTGTAGATCCTGGGAGTGAGGGCATCTGGCGTAAGGTTGATGTCCAAAAGGGGATAAACCCAGCCTGAAGTTAAGGTCCCTAAGTGCCGATTAAGTGTTAACTTGAAGATTGTTCGTGGTCTGAGACAACTGGAAGGTGGGCTTAGAAGCAGCCATCCTTTAAAGAGTTCGTAACAGATCACCAGTCAAGATTGTGGGCGTCGAAAATGGACGGGACTAAATCGGCCACCGATACTTCGGAACTCCGAAAGGAGATTTAGTAGAGAGGTGTCGTGTGTGGGCAGAAGCTTGGCTGTGAAGTCAAGTGGACCGCATTCGAATAAGGATTCTGGTAATAGTAGTAGCGTAGAACGGTGAGAATCCGTTCCGCCGAAGGGGCTCGGGTTCCTCGACAATGTTTGTCAGTCGAGGGTTAGTCGGTCCTAAGGTATTTCTTAATTGAAAATATCGAATGGGAAGCAGGTTAATATTCCTGCACCGTGGTATATTTGCTTAACAGGTGACGCATCTGGATAGGCTATGCACTTTTGTCTGAGTGTCCAAGCGTATAACTCCGGGGAGAACCGTAATGGTGAGAACCGGACGAAAGCGTGATGGGATTGTCGTATGACGATTTCTGCTGATCCCTGGTGCCCATGAAAAACTTGTTAAGGTCGTATATCATGTCCGTACCTAGAACTGAAACAGGTGCCCCTGGGTGAGAAGCCCAAGGCGTCTCGGTGTAATTCAGGCGAGGGAATTCGGCAAATTAGCCTTGTACCTTTGGTAGAAGGGGTGCCAACTATGTGAGTAGTTGGTCTCAGTGACTAGGGGGCTCCGACTGTTTAATAAAAACATAGGTGACAGCTAGTCCGAAAGGATGTGTATTGTCGCTGAATCCTGCTCAGTGCCGGTATCTGAACCTCCGTTTCAACGGAAAGAAGGACCGGTAAACAGCGGGGGTAACTATGACCCTCTTAAGGTAGCGTAATACCTTGCCGCTTAATTGGCGGCTTGCATGAATGGTCCAACGTGAGCCCTACTGTCCCCGCTAGGAATCCGGTGAAATTGACTTACTGGTGCACAGTCCAGTACCTTCCAGCAGGTAGCGAAGACCCCGTGGAGCTTTACTACAGCCTGTCGTTGTGATACGATATTTGATGTGCAGGGTAGGCGGGAGATATCGAAGCTTGGACGCTAGTTCAAGTGGAATCAACGATGAGACACCGCCCTTTTTTTGTCGTACCACTCACTACTTCGGTAGGACACCGGTAGGTGGGTAGTTTGGGTGGGGCGCCACACGCTCGAAAAGGTATCAAGCGCGCCCAATGGTCGGCTCAGATAGGTCAGAAATCTATCGATGAGTGTAAGGGTAAAAGCCGGCTTGACGTGGTTCCGCACAATAAGGGACCACGATACGAAAGTAGGGCCTAGCGAACCATTGTGCCTCTTTAGTGGGGGCCAATGATGACAGAAAAGTTACCCCGGGGATAACTGAGTTGTCTTCAGCAAGAGCTCATATCGACCTGAAGGCTTGCTACTTCGATGTCGTCTCTTCCTATCCTGGTAGTGCAGCAGCTGCCAAGGGTGGGGTTGTTCGCCCATTAAAAGGGATCGTGAGATGGGTTTAGACCGTCGTGAGACAGGTTTGTTGCTCGCTGCTGGAAGCGATTTGGTGCTTGAAGGGAAAGGCCCCATAGTACGAGAGGAACGGGGGCTTGCAGCCGCTAGTTTACCAGTTGTCCGACAGGGCACCGCTGGGCAGCCACGCTGTAACGGATAAGAGCTGAAAGCATCTAAGCTCGAAACCCACCCAAAGACGAAGCACCTTAAGACTCCTGTAGAAGACAGGTTTGATAGAACCGGTGTGTAAGTACCAAGGGCTATTCTTCCGTACGCTCGGTGTATGGGAACGCTTCGGCTAGTACCATATACTTGTGCGGAAGACCGAGGTATTCAGCATGCGGTTACTAAACGTTTTAGCCACACCTAAGTGTTGGCTCTACCGTTTGACAGGTTGTGTATGGATCCTCTTTTTTTTTATCAAATTTAGAGAACCACAGGTGGTAATGAAAATTGCATCAACAAAAGTAATTACCGAGTCGTTAAATTGAAAAATAAAACGAAAGAATAAGAAGGGATTTATATAACGGAAACCCAAAATTTATGAAAATATGTTTAGTGTTTATGCTATTGAATTAATAACAGGTTATGAAAAAATCAAAGGTTGGTATTATAGATAACAATTGGCGACTATTTCTTGATATTTTCTTCGCTTTTATTTCTTATTATAATTTCTATTTCATCTTGCTTGGTTTTTAACTTTTTCTGACCATAATCTATTTTTTTCTTAATAATAGCTAAACACTCGGGATTGATCTCAAAACCAATGCTATTTCTACCTAATCCCATTGAGACCTTAGTTGTCGTTCCACTTCCCAAAAACGGGTCCAAGACGGTATCTCCAAGGTATGTAAATAATTTGATTAACCGCATTGGCAATTCTTCGGGGAAGGCGGCAATTGATTTTTCTAGCTTACTATTTGGTAATACATTAGTCATTTTCCAGACACTTAGAAACCATTTATGTTTCTGAAATTCTGAAATATCAACCTTAGATGATTCTTTTATTTTTTTATTGACTTTTTTATAGTCGAATTTCCCTTTCTGGAATATTAAAATGCTCTCCTGTAAATTGTCCGGATAGAAATACATCGGATACGGATTTTGTAATTGAACCCCACTTCGACGGCTTATTCTGATATATCCTTCAGGTTTTACCCAGATAATCTTATCTCTATATCTGAACCCGGCATCTCGAAATAGCTTAGTGGTATCTGCAACGATTGGAAATTTTTCTCCTTCAACTAACATATCATCTATATTCACACATGCAATCCTACCTGTATCTAAAACTCTATATGTTTCCTTCGCAACCTCGGCAATAAGCTGAAGATATTCATCATAATCCTGAAAAAAATCTTTATAATCAAATGGTGCGTTGAAGTACGGTGGTGATGTGGTCATCAGATGTACAGACCTATCTTCGAGTTCATTCATATCTCTGCAATCACCAATGATTATCTTGTGTTTTGTCAAAAATATTCAACCATAATGCTTTCATAAGAATAATAGCTTGGAATAGTATTATGAGCTATACTTTTTTTGGTAATTTAGATTCATAACTACATTATACATAAATCATTAAAAATTCATTCCCAATCAATTTTACAATAATAGTCTAAGTATAGGATTATTTATTAATACCCATGTGTTTTACCACTAATTATTTATATATGTAAATATAATTGTGTGATGGTAATAATATGACCAGCAGCGGTTTTCATCATAAAATTGTTATTTTTTTGATAATTTCAATACTTCTACTTTCCGGATTTCTAATTGTACCCCACCAGGTAGAGTCATGGCCAGAAAATAAATTCAGCAACGGTAGCACCAAGGTCATCATGACCTTCGAAACCGGCGGGATCAATAATTATGATTTGGCAATTGATGTGCCAGTAAACGCAAGTGTGTTATCGGCATCCTTGAAAGTTACAGGAAAGGAATATAACAATTCATATCCACGAAATGTAACAATAAATCTGGGCAATGATGAAGATAACGAGTGGGAATTCCTAGGCACTGGCTATGGTGCGTTGGGTAAACAGAGTTATTATTCAGATGACACCACAAAAAAATATCTAAAATTCACCACAAGTTCGACCATTAGGAGTAATTTTATAATGTTACCTCGTAATGCAACGGTCACGAGCACCAGCCTATCTTTGGAAGGACCAATTACCAGTTATAATGAAGATTATTTTGTTTGTGTAGATCGGTATGGTTATAATCTAAATTATCACCAGAGCATGGGCGGCGGCTCTTTTGCACCAAATAGTTCCATTGCTACCAATATCGGTAGGTATGGTTATGCCAGTTGTTGCATGGCGGATTTCGATAATGATGGCGACTATGATGTGGTATTCGGTCATGGTCAGTCAGGTAATCTATATCTCTATAAAAAAATGGGTACTGGTAACAATTTTGCCCCTAGGGTAAATATCGGAAGTATAACCACGAGTAATTACTTTTATGACTTTGCCGCAGGAGACTTTAATAACGACGGTAATTATGATTTTATAACCTCTGGTAGTGCCGCAACCATTTATCTATTCTTGGGTGATGGTACAGGTAAATTTACTTCCACATCAATATCCGGCAGTGGCGGACCAACAACGGCGTGGGGTAAGGATGCCGCTGACTTTGATAAAGACGGTAACCTGGATTTCGTCTGTGGTGGTACGGGAACAGGATATGTTATTTATTATTATCAAGGCTTGGGTAACGGAAAGTTTCAAAATCCTACTAAGATAAGTATCCCCTCCAGTTTATATTATGGTTATACAGTGATCACCGATGATTTCAACAATGATAGTAAGCCTGATATATTAACCGCCTCCAGTAATGGCAAAATGTACTTTCTTGAGGGTCATGGCAATGGTACATTTAAAACCGGAGAGCCTACAGATATAGATACCGGTAGTTATTCAGGCGGTGATGCTTACGATTATGATAGTGACGGTATTGTTGATGTAATTGCTATAGGTCAAACGGGTACGAATGAGGGTAGCCCGGTATATTTTTATAGGGGAGTTGGTAACGGGATTAATTATAGTGGGCCTGATGAGATTAGTAAAATAAATAGATATTGTTATGGTGGTGCTGCGCCACCGCCTAAATTGAACGGCACATTGAACGCCAAGTTGGATATCGGTGATACGGGAACTATTGACTGGGAGCATTATGGGTTATTTGAAAATAATATAGAAGATGTCCCCGATTTCACACAAAAGTTAAATAAAGATATATTAACCAGCTCAAAATATACAATAACTCGCGATGATTTCGGTAACGAGATGATGTTGATCCCACTGCGGTTCACATCCGATAATAATAATAATAAAGGTTTGATCCGAGCTATAAGGCACTCGATCGAATACGACTATACAGCCACTATTTACGAAAAAGTCAAAGACGATCTAATAAGTGAAATGAATGAACATATTGTCTACACCGACAGCGACACTATAACCCTTCATTTTGTTGTCATATCTTCCACAGCAGGAGAATTGGAATTCACTGACTTGGATGTCGAGTATAATCTACCACCAAAGCTGGAGATGGAAATACCAACCCTAACCGCGTATGAGGACGTAGAAA
>CBFDAW010000132.1:0-7288 GCA_965602865.1 uncultured Thermoplasmata archaeon | reverse complement strand
TGATGGAATTCTCTGTTTAAATAATTACACATAAAAATCGTGAAAGCATGCCAAAACTACCAAAGGATATATTAATCGATCGAATTTTAAATGAGCTTATGGTATGCAAACGTAAATATAGGCATAATTTTTACATCATGAATAAAAGTTTAAACGAATTCCCAATTGAGATTTATGTGGAAATGTTTAATGTCCCTGCACCTATTAAGCGAAATGATAAGGTAGAACCAAAATATGAACATAGATTTAAGATGTACATCCCCGAGGATTATCCGTACCGTAAGCCAAACGTACGCTGGAGAACTGAAATATTTCATCCGAATATAATGTCACCGAAGAACGGCGGGTTCGTCTGTATAAATATTTTGAGTCGTTGGAACTTTAATTCAACCTTAAAGATGTTTGTAAAAGGAATAGAATCCTTGCTCTCCAATCCGAACCCTGATAATCCGTTTGAAACCCCAAGCTGTAAACAAGCCACTGAGTATTTTAAGAGGCATGATTTTCAGCCACCGGGTATCGTAGAAACTAAAAAACAGTTGCCGAAAATTATCAAGGATTAGGAATTTGAGATCGGAATTAAAAATGGCTCCGCTTTAGAATTTGTACTGCTTTGGTGTATTTAATAAAAAAATGCGTTATTATTATTAACTTTGCGTAGCATTTTTTTATTTTGGTGTAGCATTTTTTTATTACACACCTTCGGCAAGTAATGGCTCCTCTTCGTAAGTGCTTGCCAGTTCCTCTTCTATTACTTTACCGAGCCGGCGAATTCCCTCGGTGATCACTTCGTCATCCGAGTAGGAAAAATTCAACCGCATTGAATTATAATTCTTCCCGTCCGGGTAGAACGCATCACCAACCACATACGCTACTTTTTTTGCAACCGCTTTTTGGAACATTATGCGAGTATTGACATTTTTTGGTAATTCCACCCAAAGAAACATGCCACCATTCGGTACGGTCCATTTTGCCTCCTTGGGAAAATATTTTTGAAGAGCTTCAAGCATAATATCGCGTTTTTTCTTATACAGAGCTTTTATCTCCTCCACTTGTTGATCCAAGTAACCGCCAGAAATATATTCATATGCTACATATTGTGAAAACACATTTGAACACAGGTCAACCGATTGCTTCAGTAAGGTTAATTTATTGATAATTTCTTCAGATGCAATTGCCCAACCTAATCTGAAGCCTGGTGCTAGGATTTTGGAGAAGGTACTGAGATATATTACCCGCCCTCTGGTATCCAATGACTTTATTGGTGGTATAGCCTCGCCTTCAAAAATAAGCTCGCTGTATGGATCGTCTTCGATTATCAACAAATCATATATAGATGCTACTTCCAGTAATTCTTCCCTATGCTTCAGTGTCATGGTCACCCCGGCGGGGTTCTGGAACGTGGGGACTAGGTAAATAAATTTCGGAACAATTTCCGTTCTCAGAAGTCTTTCAATATTTCTTCGAAGTGAATCAATATCTATTCCATCGCCCGTAATAGGTATTGATTCGCAGTTCGCTTCGAATGCTGAAAATGCCTGGATAGCTCCTAAATATGTAGGTGCCGTGGATATATAGGTATCACCGGGCTCTAAAAATGAATATCCTATTAAAGAAAGCACTTGTTGGGCGCCATTGGTGATCAGAATCTCATGCGGTTCACAATTAATACTTTGCTTTTCTTTCATTCTTTCTGCAAGCACACCCCTGAGTAGCGGTAACCCCTCAGTAGTACCATATTGCAGTGCATTTTCTATATGCTCTTTGAATACTTTTTCAATACATTCATGAATTATTTCCACGGGGAATGCCTGCGGACTAGGTAGCCCGCCGCCTAATGATATGAGCCCGGGAATCTGGGTGATCTTGAGCAATTCTCTAATTTCCGAAGCTTTTAACGACTTTGAACGATTTGTAAATAACCTATCCAAGTTTACTACCATAAATATCACCAATTAATTTTTATGATCATTTATCACGCAATAGTACTTTAATTCTTAATCTTTATCGTTCAATTATACTTTCTTACCAAGAAATAGCGAATAAGTGAAAAATGCATAGTAATCCGGAAGATCCAAAATAAAATCGTTTGATCCGGGTTCACAGAGACGCCGATATTCTGCCCAATCTTTATTGGACAACTCTGCCTCTACATCTGGCCAGCGCATCTGAAAAAATACAATTAAAGCGTTGCGAATTGCGTCGCTGAATGGAGCATGGACGTCGCCGACAAATGTTTTGGCGGATAGTTCCTCCAAACCCACCTCACGAAACCGGCCCAGTATATATAAATAATGCAGTTCCGGTTTCATTCCGTTAACGAACGGGGCGATACCGGGTGTGGTGGCATTTAGGTGTGCCTCTAATATGGGATACCCAGGGAGCAACATTTGTGAAGACCATAGAATGATAGCAATCGTACCACCAGGTTTTACCACACGCACGAGTTCTTTTAGTGGATGTAGCGAGTCACCAAGATGATAACCCACGCAATCCTTACTCCAGACCCAGTCATATGTATTATCGTCAAATGGGAGTTTGTTAAAGTCACCTTGCTGAAATGTAACTCGCTCAGTCAATCTGGCATCTTTTGCCAGTCCTTTTGCATGCTCCACGAACTCCGGCGCCAGATCCAGACCTGTGACATGGCCGGTAGGACCAACTGATTCTACTAATAACAAGGTTGGCTGGCCAATACCGCAGCCCACATCAAGGCCAACACTACCTACGGGTAGTTGCAATGTCCGGATTATTGAACGGACCACGGGATCTAGTACCATATAAGTTACTTGTAACATCTGAAGATATTGACCCGTATCTGGCTCTTTATTTGTAGTTTTTCTCTTTTCCTCTCCCATGCCTACCCTCCATTATGTTGTACCCGAATATATTATCTCTTAATAAATCGTTGCATACATGGAGAAAATACATTTTGTTAAAGGTCCGTTACATTTGACTATAATCAATAGCTCCTTTCACGGATAACATCGGCGATGTTTATTTTCTTGATATAACGAATTGTTAGCCATGAAACTAAAACGATCACAATTAGAATCAATAATGTCCCCACGGCGAACCAAAACCACGAGAATACCAGTTCAAAGTTCCAGACCTCGAACTCACTGGCGGTTGCAAGCATCCCAAATGCGAGCACATAACCACCGGCAATTCCAAGTAAGACACCAAATAATGTTATAAATGCGGCTTCTATAAAAATCAGATATCCCAGCCTCCGAAGTGATGTGCCTAAGGTCTTCATTGTTGCATAATTTCTTTTATTCTCCTGGGCACTGATCATGAATAGGTTATATATGATCGCCGCGGCAAGACCCATGCTCATTAATGCTATTAAAAATACAGTACTAACAAATATTTCGAAGTACTGCTCCAATAAATTTATTCGGTCTTTAGTATAGGTTACCGAAGAGATCCCAGGGGTAGTTATTAGAGTATTTTCTAAAGCTTGTGACGAGTCACCAGCAACGGTGTTTAGGTAGATAATATTGGCTAATCCATTAAGGTTTGTTAGTTGCTGCATGGTTGCCAAGTCCATGAAAATATAATAACCAATATGATTCGAATGCACACCTGAAATTGTAACCTTGTTCTTTCCCATAGCAAAGCCTTCAGTGCTGAATTTGGGTACCTCAAGTTCGATTGTATCACCGGGGTTTACATCCAATTTATCCGAAAGATATGATGATATTATCACTTGTCCTTCTTTGAACTTACCTCTTTCCAGCTCTATTTTATAAGCCGCTTCAATATCTTCAAGTGCGTATACGATACCCTCTTGCATTCCCTTGCCATTGTTAATATTAGTAGGTAAAAAAATGCCCGGGTTTACGAACTCGATTTCTGTATAATCGGTTGACCACCGTGCGGTGATATTAACCGGCGAAAAGCCGTCCATGATCACTTCATAGTCCCAATTGCTCTCTTTTGCTGACCTGTCAAGAGCTATCGCTACCGTATCCAATAATATGGCAAAACTTAAAAACAATGCCAGGGAAAGTGCAACACCTAGTATTGAGGTCGTAGTGCGACCGGGTTTACGAATTAGATTACGCAATGTAAGTTTCAATGGCACCGGTAACCTACTTGTTCGACCAACTTTGCCTGTACCTTTTCCAAGCTTATGCGTTGAGATGCCTTCACGGTTTTGAATAGCATCAATAGGCTTGATCCTGAGTGCGCGCCAGGTCGGGAGTAATGTGCATATGAGACATAAAATTATAGAAATAACCCCCGCAAAAAAATAATATTCCCAGGAGACTGCTAATTTCATTATTGGAAAGTCATATAGATCATTTAATAAACCACCAAATGCACTATTAATTGGTATGGCAAACAAATAACCTGCAATTATACCAAGAATTCCGATAAAGAGTCCAATCAAGGCGAAATACAGTAAAACAACCTTATCCGGGATGCCCAGTGCCTTAAAGATCCCAATCTGGGCACGGTGGACGCGTATCATCCGTCTTAGCACCATTACCAAACCAAAGGCGGTGACCAAGAAAATTATTATTGGGAAAATGTTCATACTTTCTCTATCATTCTCCAGATCATCATAGAGAAATCTTCGGGCAGCATTCTCCTCCTTTTCGATAACTTTTACAACGACACCAATATCTTCGAGTTCTTTGGTGATTGTTCCTTTGAATTCATCCACGTCGTCGGGATTCTTCAATAGTAATACAATATCGTTAACTTCCCTCTCACCGGTACTGTTTCCGAAATATAATTCGTGGGCAAGATCGATTGGCATGAGTATGACGCCTAATGAGCGCTCGGATGGAAACATACTACCCTCGGGGATTACGAAGAAGTAATCAGGTATACTAACTTGTTCAAGTATGTCCAATTGAACCTTCTGTGGGCCTCTGATGATCGTAAGTTGGTCACCTTCACCAAGATCATAAGCCTTGGCGAATTTACGTTCAAGATAACATTGCCGTGCATTTAACGAGGTGAACTTAGATGGGGCATCAACATAGAACAGTGGCTTGTTTAGGGTCTGCTCTCTTGGTTGGCCCGCCGAATCAAATGCCGAGAAACCCATGACGATTCCCCTGGTTGTCTTAACGCTTTTACCCTTAGTATGATTGATGAAAACATCAAAGCTCAAACGATACTCTATCTGCTCGATTTTGTCGACCAGACCAGATGTCGTTAAAATATCATCCATAGTAGTCATATTTATTGTTGCACCGTATTGTGATTTAACTTGTACATCCATGAATAAACTCTCATCATAGATGGCTTCCAAAGTAGCTTCACGGGAGTCACCCATATCATAGATCGAGCTGTACATTCCTACGCCAAGACCAAGAATCACTATCAGGAACGCGTATTGATATTTATGTTCCCAAAGCTCTCTTAAGCCTTTTTTGACAAATATCTTCCTCATATGCACCACCTCGATTTACCATTCCAGTTGCGAAACATTCATGGGTGTTGTGTTATGTTCTTCCCTCAAAATACTGCCATCACGTAAATAAAGCACCTTATGTGCGATCTTTGCCAGTTCTTTGTTATGGGTCACTATGAGTACCGCTTTACCTTCTTTGGCTAATGATGTCAGAAGTGCCAAAATCATCTTACCGGTACTGTAATCGAGTTCACCCGTGGGCTCGTCCGCTAATAGTATTTTAGGGTCTTTGGCGAGTGCCCGAGCGATTGCCACGCGCTGCTGCTCACCGCCGGACAATTGGTAAGGGTAGTGATCACCTCGGGCGCCTAAGCCCACCTTCGTAAGAAGATCCCGCGCCTTGGAATGTACCTCTTTCGACGGAAGATCCATAACATATTCCAATACGAGTTCCACATTCTCGCGGGCAGTTAGATTTGGTATTAAGTTGAAAAATTGAAAAACGAACCCAATTTTCCCCTGGCGGTATGTCGTAAGCTGTTTTTGATTCAGATTCTGTATTTCCATACCATTGACGCGAATTATACCTTTCGTTGGAGTGTCGATACCACCTATCTGGTTCAACAGCGTGGTTTTACCACACCCGCTCGGGCCTAAAATAACAGTGACTTGTTCGGGGTCTACCGTGAAAGTAACATTTCTCAGGGCGTGTACTGTAACCTCGCCCATTTGATATGATTTCGACATCTCCTCGATGGTAATTAAGGACTTTTTCTTTTCCATATTCATTTTAACACCTCAATATTTCATATTTCTCATAAAAAGTCCGGGTTTTGCACCCAAGATCCTTTCCATTAAATCGAAAAAGATCTTGACACGAGCCATATCTATTTCACGCTGGATGGACTTATGAAAATGTTCCTGGGTTGGTGTTAATGCAGCAATTGATACCATTATGACCGTAGCCGCCTCATTGGGATATTTTGTATCAAAAACACCTTCATCAATACCTTGGCGTATGATTTTTTCAAACTTTGGCGTTATAGCGGGATACATTTTTTTCTCGATTTTGAGGTGAATGTGTGCGTTTTCCTCTTTATGTATATCTTCAAATAATTTTTCCCGACCTTGAACTATTGAGCGAAAGACACTGAAAAATCCAAAAACCTTTGCAATAGCATCCGACTCTTCATTAGCTACTATTACATCGATTTGATCCCAGATCTCTTTTAATATTCGATCTACAATTGTATCTAATAATTCATTTTTTGAATTGAAATAGTGATAAAAAGTACCCTTGGCAATTCCCACTTTTTTAATAATATCCGCTATTGATGTATTATCATACCCTTTTTTAGCCAAAATTTTTTCAGTTTTATTGATTATATCATTTATTCTTTCATCGTGCTCCATTATGACTTTGATCATTTTAATCCCACCTTGGGCTTCTGCAACCGCCGGTCGGTCGCCGACCAACCGTCGGTCTAGTTCATCTATGTATTTCATCATATAAATAATTTCCGTGTTCTAAAAATATTCGATTTAATAATGATTATTGAAATCAATCATTGGTCCGAGGAGGAGACCGTTTTGCTTTCATGATTATATTAATCACTGGTGTGAAGGTTCGTTTGGATCTTCTCGCCACCTTACCCACGATTATTAACATATTAGAATCGTAGTGGTTCCCCCTTCCCACCAGTGATTACCAACACAAATAAATCGTAACGGTCCGATTAGACACCCTATAAACTCAAGTATCATTATACCGGTTTGGCTTTTGGTATTTTCTCGGTCACGATTTTATCCTTTTGAACCACCCGTGCCTTAAATTCACTATTGCCTTCATCGGCATTTTTAATTTTGCCGGTTTCAGTTGTCAAAGGTCGTAGTACGCGGATGATTGGTTTGGGT
>CBFDAW010000131.1:0-7306 GCA_965602865.1 uncultured Thermoplasmata archaeon | reverse complement strand
TTAATGGTGGCGTGGGTGACACAGGATAATACTACGGCACTCGGTAACGATTCCGATGTGATGTTCAGGTGGTTAATACCACGAAACGGTACACCGGAACTCGCTCTTGACCCGGGTAGTAAGGGTAATTATAACGACCACTGGGTAATGACTAAAACCAAATTATCCGCTGGCATAAAACGTACCGTCGATTTTAAAGATAAGTTATTGGAGCTCTTGCGTGATAATAATTGGAAGAATGCGAACACGATCAATGATGAGTTCGGGAATGATTTTTATTTTATCCCGCTCAACACCTATTTTTCAACTCCGGGTGAGGTTACACTGAGGTCATTGGAGATACGGTATAATTACACATTGACCGTTTCTGACTTGAGCGTTGCACTTTCGAATTACTTGAAAGAATCCGGTAAATCGGACGCGAAAAATGATAATGACCAATCAAATAATATCGAGATAAAACTCAGGTTTGATTCAATATCGAACGGGAAAGTTAAAATTCAAAACTTGAATGTGAAATATACAATTTCTTCAAAACCTCAGCAGTATCCTGAGTTAGTTTGTGTAATGATTATCGGAATAGTGTTAATTATAATTGGTTTGTTAATAAAATTCGCAAGGTTTGGTCCGAGAAAAGCTAAATCAGAGCCCAAGAAACCAACTTAATTATAGAGTTTTTTCGAGCTCCTCACGGTAGCGCAAGAAGATCTCTACGGTCTCCCTGAAGCGTTCCTCGTAGGAGGTATTTACTATGTGCCCCGACGCCAGAATTGCAGCGATAATATTTAATTGCTCATCACGATCCATGCACTTTCACCTATCCAATTCAAGTTGGTTAAATCAATGAAAGTTAATAAACCTATCATTTATATTTTTATCTTGAGTTGGTACGGAGATAGCCTCACCGGCGTCGGGATCCTTTGTCTGAGTTTGCGCGGGCGGTAATTGAGGCAGCTGTGTAACTTGTACCGTTGGTTGGGGGACGGTTACTTGTGCAATTTGCGTCGATTTCGCTAACATAGGGACTGGGGTGGTCAGTGTAGGCTGCTGACCCGGACTAGGTGCTGTCGTACCGGGTAATTGTGGTAGTTTAAGTGCCGCTGGAATCTTACCCACCGATATTACCGGTGCAGTAAGTTCACCTGGTTTGACACTAATGGTTCCGGTTGGAAGTAATTCTTGTATAGCGCGTTTCTTTTTTCTTATTACCATAACTAAGGCTACAATTATCAAGACAAGAATTATTACGACTATTATAAATAAAATAAAAAAGCTCAAAAACTCATTCCCGGTTGGGGCCGTTTTTATTGTCTTAAATTCTTTTGGGGGAGTGGTTGTTAATAAAATAGTTGTAAGGGTCGGGTTAGCCACATTACCAACTTTATCTTTAACCTTGAAATATATAGTCTTTTCACCATCATTGGTTGGGAGGGTAAAAAACCGTTCACTTGTGAAAGGTTCCCACGATGTCCAGGTCGCACCATCTATACTGAACGAAGTCTCACTTACTCCCGAAGTGTTATCCTTGGCTTTAAGTTCAAGAGTGACGGTAGTAGAATTTGTCTCTAAGGCGCCATTATTTATTACAATTGATAGTGAATATGGCGGTGTGGTATCTAGAATGATCGAATCATAAACTGGTTCGGCGATATTACCTGCCTTATCGTTTGCTTTAAGGTAAACAATCTTTTGGCCGTCACCAGGTACAAAGTTAATATATTTTACATCTTTGAAAGTTTCCCACGGTTGCCAATTGATTCCATCAAAACTATGGGCCATCTCATTAATCCCGGAACCCGTGTCAATTGCTTTGAAATCCAATCTCTCTTGGTTAGACGGGGTATATTTTGTACCTTCGTTAATTAGGACAGATAGATCCTGAGGCGCCGTAGTATCCAAGAATATAGAATCAGAAACCGGTTCAGCAATATTGCCCGCATAATCTCTTACTCGGAAATATACAGTCTTTTCACCGTCGCCGGAAATTAGCTCGAAACTTCGGGTCGAATTGAATGTTTCCCAGGAGGACCAGATTAAGCCATCGGTGCTTAATGACGTTTGTGATATACCAGATCCGATGTCCTCTGCGGTTAGTGATAGGATCTCGCTCGTAGTTCTTGTGAATTCTTCGCCGTTATTAATATAGATCCCAAGATTTTCCGGCGGCGCAGCGTCGTACATGAAAGTGGTTCCTTTGTTGGGGGTCTCTTGATTACCACCTATATCATAGGCTCGAGAACAAATCAAATAATGATCGCCAGTTGTCCAGGTAATAGTGCTGGTATTATATGACCATTGGTTTGTTCCTGTAACCGCTAACCAAAACTCTTCCGATGTCCAGGCGGTGCCATCCCAGTATTGATTCTCTCGTGGTCCGGAATCCCAGCATATACGGTCCTTCTTACACATGATACTAATTTTTATTTCTTTAACACCCGAGCCGCCAATATCAATGGAATTACCCGAGATGGATTTTAAATCATTTACCCAGTTATTATCAATTGGAATAACTATATTGGACTCTGGTCGATCCCTATCAATTGTGAAAAAAATTATATTTTCTAGTAACTCTATATTAATCGCAAAATCAGTTGCTCGAAATTGGACACTATATCGTGTGCTTGAGGTCCAGGGGATAGTACTTGTATCATAAGTCCAGTTCGTTGTACCGGTCGCTAATAACCACGAAGTCAATTGCACCCAAGCAGTACCATTCCAGTACCTATTATCCGTTTGTCTTTTAATTGCGATTTCTATCTTATTTAACCCGGAACCTGAAGCGGCGTCATATGCTATGCCAGATATTGCAGATAACTCATTATAAAACCCGTTATTAATTGGTAAATAAAGCGCAGAGGTTGGTGCCTGGGTATCAATCCTGATCATCCAAGGCGAAGTGAACTCTGTCCACTGATCGTCCTCATCCTTAGTACGTACCTTCCAATACCAAATGCCATCAGGTAGCTCGGTATAGCTAGTACCTGCGGGAAATTGCCATTTTTCTGTTGCTGAGTTTTGCATGCCGCTATCAAAATCTACATTTGTAAAATTAATATTATCGTCAATTAGTAGCTGGAAAGCTTTTTGCTCTTTTGAATCATAATCAAAAAAGGTCCATACAAAAGTTGGTTTATTATTCGATAATAGACTTCCATCTAATGGACCAAGTACTTTCATTTCCGGTAAACAATTATATGTTATGGCAATATCTTTCAAACTTAGGGACACTGCAAAAACATCCATGTTGAAATAAATCTTATATTGAATCCATCTATCGCCTGTATGACCGGACCAAATAGGTTCCCCTGATGTAACATAAAATGAAGAAGTATTTCCATCAGGCCCCACATATTCCTTAGCACCTAATCCTGCTTCAGTAGCGGCAGTCCTAAGCTGGATTTTAAGATTTGTATTTGAAGGAATATCTGCATACCAGCTTGTTGATCTGAAAGACGAATTAGCAGATGTATCATATGGTTCCGAGTCATAAGTTCCATTTCTTAAAGGTAAAAAATGTTCATACACCCAAGTATCTTTTAAAAACTCTCCATTACCATATCCACCGAAGAGCACTACTTTTTTCGTTCTATCAACAGATGCCATAGCAAGACCATTTCTAGCACACGGTATGTTTATCGGGTTTATTGGTGTGATTGTTGTCCAATTGTTATCACTAAAATCGTACACCCATGTATCATTAAGTTGAGAGCCGGAATATCCGCTAAATAATACTACTTTATCATCACCGAGAATAGAAGCCATTGCATGTCCGGATCGTGCACTTGGGTTGGTTAACGGCGATTTTTGAGTCCAAGTATTATTACTAAACTCGTATATCCAGGTCTCATCACTACCGCTTGTTCCCCCAAAAAGTAATACTTTATCTGTTCCCCAAATAGATGCCATACCATGTGAGCGTCTACTAGTGGGTGAAGGAGTGGGATACATTTCTATCCAAGTATTATTACTAAAATCGTATATCCAGGTCTCATCACCACCGCTTGTTCCCCCAAAAAGTAGTACTTTATCAGTACCGTAAATAGATGCCATTGCATGTTTATACCTAGCCGAAGGATTAGTAGAATACATTTTATTAATCCAGGTATTATTACTGAAATCGTATATCCATGTATCATTTAACGGATTAAAGCTCATCCTATCTCTCCCGCCAAATAATATGACTTTGTCAGTTCGGTAAATAGAAGCCATTGCGAGCATATCTCTATGCTTATGGTTTACCATTGGATTCTTATTTATCCAAGTGTCATTATCTAGATCGTAAACCCAGGTCTCATCACCACGGCCACCAAACATTAAGACCATTTTTGTCCCAAAAATTGACGCCATCGCATGGCTTAAACGAGCACCCGGGTTATTTGTTGGTGTTCTACGTTTCCAATATTCTAAACCCGATAAATTTATTGTTAATTCAGCATTATTTCCGGTACCTGTGATTGTAGTATTATTAAATGTCCCGTCATCGAAATCTCTATCCGAGGTTTGGTTCCAGGTGGTTTCACAGATTGCAATTTGTGTATAAAGATTTGAGTTTATCGTTATTAAAATCCCTGATAATATGAGAAGTACTGTAATGATTATAGATTTAAATCTATTTTCAAGCTTTATTTTGGTCATTTAATATTACTCCCTTTTTTTTGGTACTCCTGGGGTTGAACTTTAGCAAGTGTAGGCGGCGGTGATTCAGGTAAATGCACTTTGGGCCCTGCTGAGGGTACAGGTTCCTGGCGAACTGTAACTGTTGGCATTGAGCTTTCCAGTGGTTGCGATTGACCTGTTGTGGTTTGCGTTGTCCGTGGGGTAACTACTATTGGCACCGGTGTTGGTATGGTATCTTGAACCTCAAGCGTCGTTTCATCAGATTTCGCAGGCGGTAACTGCGGTAAGTGTGGTGTTGCTGGTATCGGTTTGGGCGTAACAGCGTGGGCGGGCGCAGTTTGCATCGTTGGCTGTTGTGCGACACTTGCTGCACCTACAGCGGGTAGCTGAGCCTGGACAGGTACCGCCGAGATCCGGGTACTAGCAGGACTTATTACCGTTCCGGTTAATGCACCTGGTGTAATACTTCCAGCTTTTAGTAGAAGTAATTCCTGCTCAACACCCTTCTTTTTCCTAACGACCGTTGCTAAGCCAACAATTATAAGAATAATTATTATTAATATGATTATCATTAAAATAATAAAAATCCACAACTCGTTACCGTCTGCCGAAGTTACTGTCTTATGTTCTTTTTCGGGAGTCCCAATATTTAATAGTATATTAGCATGCACTGGTTTAGCAACATTACCCGCATTGTCCTTGGCTCTAAAAAATACTGTTTTCTCTCCGTTATCGTGAGGTAGGGTAAAAGAACTTTCATGTTTGAACGGTTCCCATGGCGTCCATATGCTGCCATCGGTGCTAAATGAAATCTGGCTCACGCCAGAAGTGTTATCGATTGCATTAGGCTTAAGACTAACCGTAGTAGAATTTGTTTCGGGAGCACCGTTATTAATTACAATGGATAGTGAATACGGCGCTGTGGTATCTAAAATAATCGAATCATCAACGGGTTCCGCTATATTACCCGCTTTATCGTTTGCTTTGAAGTAAACGATCTTTTTACCATCGCCCGGTGGTAAGCTGATATATTTTATATTTTTGAAATCTTCCCATGGTTGCCAATATGTCCCGTCAAGACTATAAGTCAGCTCAAAAACACCGGAACCAGTATCTATTGCTTTGAGCTCCAGTTTCACTTGTTTAGAATCGGTGTATTTTTCACCCTCATTTATTATGATAGATAGGCTCTGTGGTGCTGTGGTATCCAAAAATATTGATTCGAAAATAGGTTCGGCAATATTGCCTGTGTAATCTCTTACTCGGAAATATACAGTCTTTTCACCATCACCGTTAGGTAAATCGAAGCTCCGGGATGAATTGAAAGTTTCCCATATGGACCAGATTAGGCCATCAGTGCAAAATGCCATCTGTGACACCCCGGAACCAAAATCTTCAGCAGTGAGTAATAAGAGTGCGCCTGTCGTTGCTGTGTATTCTTCGCCATTATTAATATATATTCCGAGATTTTCCGGCGGCGTAGCATCGTACATGAATGTGTTTCCCGTGCCGGCAGTTTCCATATTGCCAGTGATATCCGCAGCACGGGAACGAATAGTATAATGATCACCGGTTCTCAATAATATTTTACTTGTATTATATGACCACATTTGAGTCCCGGTGGCAAGTAGCCAGGTCTCGATATTGGTCCATTTAATACCAGCCCAATATTCATTTTTCTTGGCGCCACCGTCCACACAAGCATAATCTTTGGCGCACTTTATACAAATTTCAACTTCTTTTACATCCGAACCGCCAATATCAACGGCGTTCCCCGAGATGGAACTCAACTTATTCAGCCAATTATTATCCTTCGGTATATCAATTTTAGACTCGGGGGCTGCCATATCAATAGTGAAAATATTCATTACCTTTGGTTGTTCAATGTTCGATGCATTGTCGGTTGCCCTGGATTGAACGCTATATTTAGTGCCCGACGTCCAGAGCACATTACTAGAATCGAAGGTCCAGTTCGTTGTACCGGTCGCTAATAACCACGAAGGTATGGACACCCAAGTAATACCATTCCAGTATCTATTATCTGTGAGTCGGTTAATTAAAATTTCTATCTTATTTAACCCGGAACCGGAAACGGCGTCATATGCTATGCCGGCTATTATGGGTAAACTATAATAAAACCCATTATGAATAGGAATATCCAGGGCAGAGGTGGGTGCATGTGTATCAATCTTGATCATCCATGGCGAAGTGAACCCTGTCCATTCATTGTCCTCATCCTTGGTACGTACCTTCCAATACCAAGAGCCGTCCGGCAGCTCGGAATAATTCGTTCCTACGGGGAATCCCCAGCGCTGGTATGAGGTGAGTTGCTCGCCGCTATCAAAATCTACACTTGTAAAATTAATATCATCGTCAATTAATATTTGGAACGCTTTTTGGTTCTCGGAGTCGTAATCGGAAAAGGCCCATACAAAAGTCGGTTTATTATTCGACAATAAACATCCATTGCTTGGACCAATAACAACGGTTTCGGGTAAACAATTGTATGTTATTGTGACATCTTTTAAACTTGGCGAGACGGTAACCTCCGTAATATTAAAATAAGCCTTATATTGTATCCAGCGCTCACCATCATGACCCGACCAAATATCGGTAGGCGATGATGTATAAAATGTTGAGGTGGTCCCGTCTGGGCCTACAAAGTCTTGGGTGATCAAAGCTGAATCAT